>CAZPCT010000045.1:0-22943 GCA_964585325.1 uncultured Candidatus Saccharibacteria bacterium | reverse complement strand
GTACGTCCGCGCCTCTTTTGCGCACCTCTTCCTCCGCCTCGTCACGAGTGTAGTTCTTTAATGACCCAGTAAAGACGAATGTCGTCCCTGCTAACGCACGCGGGACACGCGCTTGAGCAGACTCTTTAATAGTGAGCTTTTCCTCAAGCTTTTTTAAAAAGTCTCTGTTCGCCTTGTTATTAAACCACGCATGAATAGAACGCGCCACTTCCGTGCCCACGCCGCTTACTTCTTGAAGATCCTCTTCTGAAGCGTGTTGTATTCTCTTCAACGACACGAAGTGCTCCGCCAGGTCCCGGGCCGTCTCCTCTCCCACGTGCTGTATGCCCAGCGCGTAGATGAAGCGATACAGTGACGTCTCCCTGGACGCTTGAATGGCATCAACTAGTTTTTGTGCGGAGCGCTCGCCAAAGCCTTCTAAATGTTCAATGTCTTGTGGCTCAAGGTCAAACAAGTCAGCTATGTCCGTGATAATACCCTCATCTTGAAGTTGTGCCACCACCCTCTCCCCAAGCCCCTCAATATTGAGTGCTTTGCGGGAGACAGCGTAGCTCATGAGTTCGCGCTTCTTTGCGGGGCAGCCGGGGTTTGGGCAGCGGATATAGACATGTTCCTTTACCACCTCCGTGTCACACGCGGGACACCTCTTGGGCATTGAAAACTTTTTGGCAGTACTGGGACGGAACCGTGGAAGCACCTCAACCACATGCGGAATAACATCCCCCGCACGCTCCACTACCACCGTGTCTCCCACACGTACATCAAGACGTTGTATTTCGTCTGTATTGTGTAAAGAGGCGCGGCGCACGGTCACACCTCGTATCTGCACAGGTTCCAACTCTGCCACGGGGGTCAAAACGCCCGTGCGGCCTACCTGCACGGTTATATTCTCCACTCGTGTAGTTGCTTGCTCCCCAGGGAATTTAACCGCAACTGCGCCGCGTGGGTGGCGACCCACAGTACCCAGCTTTCTAAATACCTCATTCTGATTTACGGTGACAACAAGGCCGTCTATCTCCCAGGGAAGTTCGTCCCGCTCACGTTCAACCTTCTCGTAAAAAGCAAAAGTGGCTTTCCTGTCCGTAAGTTCTCGCGCACGGGTATCTGTTTGAAACCCTAGGAGCGTAAGCAGTGCGTGCTCCTGGGCGTGCGTCCCTTGCCCTACGTCTGTTGGGAGCGCGTATCCCAAAAAGTCTAGTGTGCGCGACGCTGCAACAGTGGGATCCAGCTGGCGAATGGTCCCTGCCGCAGTATTGCGTGGATTGGCGTAAAGAGACTCGCCCCTCTTTTCCCGCTCCTTGTTTATGCGTTCAAAGACCTCTTTCGTCATATATGCCTCTCCACGAATCTCTAGACGCCCGCTTTGTATGTGCTCAAGCACACCCGCGGGAATAAGCCCTGTTGTATGTATCTCCTTCTCTGTAGGGACGCGCAGTCTGAGGGGCACAGAACGAATGGTCTTCACGTTGTGCGTCACGTCCTCCCCCGTCTGCCCGTCCCCACGCGTGGCGGCTGCCTTCAAAGAACCCGCCTCATACACAAGTGAGAGCGCAAAGCCGTCAATTTTAAGCTCGCCAAAAAAAGAGGGGCTGGTATCAGTAAGTTTTTGAATGCGCTGTGTCCAGTCCTCAAACTCATCCTCTCCTCTCACGTCCTCCAAGGAAAGCATGGGTCGTTCATGGGTAATTTTTTCAAACGCATCTATGGGCTCGCCCCCCACTTTCTGCGTGGGAGAATCTTTTGTTTTCAGGTCTGGGTATTCATTCTCCAGTTCTTGGAGCTCCCTGAAAAGTGCGTCATATGCCGCGTCTGAGACCTCGGGGTTATCAAGCACGTGGTAGTGGTAGCGGTGATGCCGTATTTCTTCCCGTAGGGCAGATATGCGCTTTTTTGCTTCCTCTTTGTCCATAGATGTAGTGTAGCAACAAAAAAAGTCCCCCAAAAGAGCCCGGGGTAACGGCGACAACGTTAGAATTCAACCTGGAGGGAGCGGGTTGTTTCGTTGATGGATCCTTCGGTAATTATGCGCACAGGGTTCTGAGCACTACACCCTGCTCCGGGTGGACAGATCTCATATGTGGCGCCGTTTGAAAGAGAAAAAGGGCCTGCGGGATCGTCATATTCGTTTTGTGGGATGCCCAGAATACGTATCTCATAGAGACGACGCTCAATACCTGTATCTGCCGCCATGACCGCAGACACAGAGCTGTCTAGAAGACCTGAAATTTTCAACTCCCGTGCCACAATAATAGCAATACCAAGGCCTATGGCGATGATGGCGCCCAGGATGCTTAGGGTGATAAGAATGGCAACACCTCTGGTATCTTTTCTCATTTTTTTAGCTTTCTAACTGCAAGCCGCGGGGTGTGATGGTGGTCTGTATGGGAACATGGTGTTGCTCTGTCTCTTTTGTGTTCTTTGAGCGGACCTCCATAAGAATGGTGATACGGGGCTGTTCCCCGTCTGTGGCACCCGTGCCCTGCGGCCTAAAAATAAGTGTCTCCACCACCACATTATCTGCAGTGATGGGCTGGCCATTCTCTTCCAGCCGTCCGTTGTTTAGGATATAGGTTATGTTTCCTTTATCGGGGTGGCCGGTGAGCTCCAATGTGGAGCCTCCCGCGCTAGATACACTGCTCTGCCTAATGGACCGAGCCATGGACTCAAGTGCGAAGCGAGAACTATCCAGCGCATCCTGTACTGCGAACGTGCGGCGCTGGGAGCTTATGACCGTGACGTAGATACTGGCCACAACCACAACTATAAGCGCGAATATCCCCGACGCTACCATGACCTCAACTAATGTAAATCCCTTTTTATTCATACCAGTTGTAAAGATGATGGACCGTGGTCACGCTTTCTGTGCGTGTTCCCACCTGCCACTCTACGACTGCCCGCACCTCTCTGTACACAGTGCCCGCACTGTCGGTCCCATCTGCTATCTCCAGGTGACGTCTGAAAAGGGTGGTGCAGGTAGCGGGCGTCCCGTGTACATAGTAGCCTTCCGCGTTGCGCAAGAGACAGAACTGGTTCTGGTTTACCTGCTGTACGGCGGTACTATTGTAGTTCACAATGCCCCGCTGAGTGGTGCGAATATTGCGCGTAAGCGCGTTCGCGGTATGACCTTGTATCCAGTTTGTGTCACGGATAGCAACCACCACCTCAATAGATTCCTGAGCAAGCTGGGCTGCAATGAGGCGGTTGTCCGCCCCCCGAACGTCCCGGGTGCTTTGAGCAACCAGCGCGAGCGTGCCCACAAGCCCGCCTACAATGAGGCCTATGGCCACAATGGTCTCTAATAACGTAAAGGCACGTTTGTTCATTGTGTTTCTAGGTTCCCCTTATCATTCCCCGCAACAAAACGGATAAGTGCCTGGTCGTTAAGATGACGCAGTTCTATTGAAAAATCCGTGTACGTGCCCACAGTACGCCTGATGGCAACGGTGGGGTTTGGTGGGATATATACAATCTCCAACCAGCCACTGGCGGGATTTGGAATTGTGGCCTGCACCTCAATATTCGGCATCGTCTCTTGTGAAAGCGTCACGTCACTGACGTCAAACCTGTTATTCCGGTTACAGTCAGCAAAGAGTTCGTACAGTCCCACTTGGTTGTTCTGACGCCGCACTCGCACGCCGTAGTAGGGCACTGTATTCCCCGAACACTGCTGCTCCTCTTTCGCGGAAAGCGCAAGCGCCTGTGCCTTGCGCAGATCAAGCGCAAGCACCTGCGCGGCACGGTCAATGTCTGAGGTGCGCCCACCAGTTCGCGTATTAGCAAGTAAAATAGTGCCCAAAAGAGTCGCTATCCCAATAACCACAAGTAATTCAACAACGGTGTACCCCTTTGCGGCGCCTGGTCTGGCAGAGCCCTTTTTCCTTGTGGCCAACACGTTTCTTTTTAAAAAGTTCATCATGTAAAAAATGAGAGATACCACCCCGCTATCCGCCCACCCCACAGAACGCTGACGAAACCCGCAACAAGTAGGAATGGCAGGAATGGCACCTCTGTTCTACCAGAGGCTTTGCCGGTAGCAAGAAGTACAATCCCAACCGCGGCACCCGCGGCGTACGCAAGCATGAAGAGCACTGCCACGCCCGGCCAACCTGTCCAGAGACCCAGAAAAGGCGCCATTTTCACGTCCGCTCCGCCAATCCATTTGCCGCGGGAGAACATATACAAAAGGGAGAAAAACGCGGCGAGCACAAGGCCCGCAATAAGACGTACTTCTATTGTATCACGCCAGAAGACAGCAAGCCCCACAATCACAACAGCTCCAAAAGCCCACACCCACCCATTCGCCACCTCTTTGTCTTTAATATCAAAGCCAGTAATAAGGACCGCAAGTATACTCACCACGAGCAGGAAAACAGCATGCAAGGTCAGACCAAAAACAGTCACGACTGCCGCAAACGCAAGCCCAGTCAAAAGCTCAATTGCGGGGTATCTCCACGCGATTTGACCGGTACACCCCCGGCACCTACCATGCTGTAGGACAAAGCTCAGGAGTGGTATGAGTTCGTACCACACGAGCTTTTTTTGGCAGTGTGGGCATTGTGAGCGGCCAGTAAGCGGCTGCCCTTGCGACGTACGCACAATGACGACGTTTAAAAAGCTTCCCACCACAAGTCCCACAAGTAATGCTAGCCATGCCATATTTCCATTATAAGACAAAAGCGCCCTTTTGGCGCCTTTGTCTTAGTCATCTACCAGCAGCTGTTACGGGACCACGCAGTAGATAGGGTCCGTACATGGCGTGCTGCACGTTGAGGCATCTACGTCGTTAGCAAGCGGTCCTGACTGAACGTTGTTTTCCAGTGTGGCAGCAAGTACGAACGTTTGGTTGTTATTGCACCGCGCGTAGGTATACGCGGTTCCCGACTGCGGATCATTTGGAACCTGGGAGATGAAGCCGCCTGTTTGCAACGCAGCCAAGTTGGCAGGATATTCTTTTGGATTTGCAGAAGACTCGTATGAGGACTCCAGTGCGGTGCGCAATTGGTTAATGTCCGCTATGCGTCGTGCGTCACGGCTGCGCGTACGCGCTGAGTTGAGCGAGACAAGTACCACAGAGGCCAAGATGCCTATGATAGCGATGACCACCAGGAGTTCGACCAAGGTAAAGCCTTTTTTGTTGAGACTCATCATTTCTTTTAAGTAATTATCTTATACGTATTATATCATTAAACAACCTTCTTGTACGAAGGTTTTACACAAGCCTTAAAAACTGGAGCTTAAGTTGTAAATTGGCAAGAGAATTGCCGCAACCAGAATACCCGCGCCCACGCCTAATAAAAGAATAAGTACGGGTTGGATAATCTCTGCCAGATTGTTGACCAGGTCGTCCACATCCCGCTGGTAAAAATGGGCAACCTTTTCCAGAATGTCGTCAAGTTGTCCGCTTGACTCACCCACCGCCACCATCTGCACCACAAGACGAGGCACGTATTTGTTTTCTCCCAAAACCTGGCTCATGGAGCCACCCCGCTCAACCACCGAGGCTGCCTCACGTATCGTGGCTTCATACACAGTGTTGCCCACCACAGTTGCGGTAATGTTGAGTGATTGCAGGATGGGAATGCCTCCTTTGATAAGCGTGGAAAGGTTTTCTGAAAAACGGGCGAGGTACATTTTTCTGAACAAGTTCTTAAAAATAGGGATGTTGAGCAGTAGTGTGTCCCGCACATTGCGACCTCTGGGCGTCTTGAAGTATTTATGTAGCCCGTAACCACCCCCGATAAGGAGAAGGATGAGTAACCACCAGAATCCAATAAGAAAATCGCTAATGCCGATAACCACCCGCGTGATGAATGGGAGCTGATTGCCCGTCTCCTCAAAAATGGTGGTTATTTGTGGCACAACAAAGATCATCATGGTGGCGCCCACCAACAAAATGGCGCCGACCACGAAAACAGGATAGATGAGGGCACCACGCACTTTGCGGTTCAGGTCGTAGTTTTTTTCTTCATGGTCGGCCAGATACGCAAGCACCTCTTGCAGTCGTCCCGACGCTTCACCTGCTCGCACTACACTTACGTAAAAGTCAGAGAACAGTTTGGGGTAGCCGGCAAGTGCGTCTGAAAGCGGTGTACCCGCGTCAACCTTGTCTGCTACCTCCGTTATGATGCGCCTGAATTTGGGGTTGTCTGTCTGTTCACCAAGGGAATGAAGTGCGGAAAGTAGTGGCACCTGTGCCTCAAACAGCACTGCCAATTGACGCGAAAAGACGACGATCTCTTCTGTCTTAACCCTTGAAAGAAGTTTTATCTCTGTATGAAGGGAAATCCCCCCTGTGTCTTCTTGCAAAGAAAGGGCCAGAAGATTTTCTGCCTGCAATAAGGAGAGGGCAGCCTCACGAGACGGCGCTTCTACCGTACCTGTTTTCATTGTTCCGTCAGGCGTTCGCGCCTCGTAGGTGTACTTCATAAAGTCAGAACATCATTACATCTCTAGATCAGTTTGTACTCTCGTGATCTTGTGATCAATCACCTGCCTAGAATGGTCCTAAGGTCTTTCGGGTTGAGGGAGTACAGTTCCGCGTCTTCCAAGCGCACCTGCTGTTCCCGCACTAGGCCCGCGAGTGATCGGTTGAGTGAAAGCATCCCTTGTTCTGCCCCCGTTTCTATCATGAGGTCTATCTGGTGCGTCTTCCCTTCCCTAATAAGGTTCCGCACAGCGTAGGTCGCCATCATCACCTCTACGGCAGGTATCTGCCCGCCGCCTACCCGCGGCAGGAGACGTTGAGAAATAACCCCTAAGAGTGAGCCCGCGAGCTGAGCCCGAATCTGGTCTTGCTGATCGGAAGGAAACGTATCAATAATGCGGTCTATGGTCTGCGCCGCTGAGTTGGTGTGGAGCGTGGCAAAAATGAGGTGACCTGTCTCTGCCGCGGTTACCGCCGTGGAAATGGTCTCCCTGTCACGCATTTCCCCAAGCATAACCACATCCGCATCCTGCCTAAACGTTGCGCGGAGTGCGTTACTAAAACTTAAGGTGTCAAAACCCACTTCCCGCTGATCAATAATGGCCTTATCTGGTGTGAAGATATACTCAATAGGGTCTTCCACCGTCACCACATGGTCTGCTCGTGTATGGTTTATTTCGTCAATGAGCGCGGCCAAGGTGGTTGACTTGCCGTGTCCCGTGGGTCCGGCAACAATCACAAATCCTTGGTGTGCCCGGGCAAATTCATGCACCAAGCCCGGGAGGCTCAGTTGTTCAACTGTCCTGATGTCAGACGGAATGAAGCGAAGCGCCGCAGCAACATATCCTTTTTGATAGTATACATTGGCTCTCAGCCTGATCTTGTCTTGGTAGCCAAACCCAAAGTCCAACTCCTTCTTTTCCAAGAAGTGCTGTTTATGCTCGTCGGTTAGCAGAGAAAACACCAGCCCTTCGGCGCGTTCCGGATCCACAAGCTGTTTGTCGGAAAGGGGTACAAGCACGCCATCCACGCGAACAGTGGGATGGTGCCCGGTAGTAATATGCAAATCAGACGCTCCTTGTTCAGCAGCCGTGACAATAAGCTCCTCCATTTCCCTTCGCAAGTTGTTCGTTCCCTCCATGTGAATGTGTTTATGCGAGCAGCTTGGCTACATGCGCCGTCAGTTCTGTGGGTGTAAGATGCGCTTTTCTGGCGTACGCGCGAGCCCCTGCCGCAAGAGATGCTGTCCTGTGTGCGTCGTCCCAGTTGTTTGAGAGGCACAGAACGGGGATGTGCGCCGTCTTCGTGCTTTGAGAAAGCGCGCGCACCAGTTCCAGCCCCCTTCCATTATCTGCTCCTGCATCACATAGAACAACGTTGGGAAGGTGCGCACCCGCAAGTTTAGAGCCTTCCACCACATTAGATGCCAGAAGCACGCTATAGCCCGCCTGCGTCAGGCGCGTACTATACGTGCGCCGCAGAAAGGGATCGTTGTCTACCAGGAGTACGGTGGGAGTATGTGTCATACATTATTCTTCAGTGACCCTGAGCACCTCTTCAAGAGAGATGAGTCCTTTAAGCACCTTCATTATACCATCCTGCTTCATCGTTATCATGCCCTGCCCCTCAAGTGCGGCCTGAAGCTTTGCGTCCGACACCCGCTCAAGCACAATCTCTTCCAACTCAGGTGTCATTTCAAACACTTCGTATATGGCAACACGCCCCTTCGTGCCCGTACCCCCGCAGGCGGGGCATCCCTCCGATTTCCAGATCTTGTGCGGCTCTTCAATACCGTACTTCTGCACCTCCTCCGGTTTCATTTCCTGCATCACCTCGGCAATAATCTCCTGCACCTTTTGTGGTGGGTCAACCGGCTTTTTGCAGTCCTGGCACAAACGCCGCACCAACCGCTGAGCCACTCCGGCCATAAGTGTGGGTGGAAGTAGGTATGGGTCAATGCCCATATTAATAAGGCGGGGCACAATACCTATGGCATTGTTGGTGTGCAACGTGGAAAACACAAGATGGCCGGTAAGCGCCGCGTGCGTGGCAAGCGTGGCCGTCTCTTTGTCCCGAATCTCACCCACCATAATAATGTCTGGGTCCTGCCGGAGGATTGAACGCAGTCCTGACGCAAAGGAAAAGTCTATTTCAGGACGTATCTGTGATTGGTTAACTCCCTCGATATAGTATTCAACCGGATCTTCCAGTGTGGTCATGTTCATCTCTTCGGTGTTTATTGTGTTGAGGGTGGTATAAAGTGTCGTTGACTTACCCGAACCAGTGGGACCGGTGATGAGCACAAGACCATAGGGCTCTTCAATAGCGCGCTGGTATACTTCAAGATTCCGCCCCATAAGACCCAGTTCCTCAAAGTTGTCCACCGCTCCCGTGGGGTCAAGAATACGCATGACCACCTTCTCCCCGTAGGAGGTAGGCAGTGTGGAAACACGAAAATCTATTTTTTTGCCGTCCAGGACTGTCTCAAACCGTCCGTCTTGTGGCACGCGCGTCTCGTCAATTTTTAGGTTTGAGAGTATTTTGATTCGCGCCACAATAGATGAGTGTATCTTCCTTGGTAGGAAGATGGACGAGTGGAGGTCCCCGTCCACCCGGAAACGCACCCGCGTCTGCTCCTCCATTGGTTCAATATGAATGTCGGACGCGCCCCCCTCCACGGCGTGACGGACAACAACGGCCACCACCTTTGTAATGGGAGCGTCTGCACCCAGCTCGTCCAGCTCGTCACCCGCGCCTTTTTTTGCTTTCTTTGCCGCCTCCTCCTTAAGTTCAGACTCAAGTTCAGTAAGCGCCTGGGACACCTCTTTCCCTAGCGAACGATAGAGGCGGGAGATTTTTTTAAAGTCCTCCTCTGAAATCAAAAAAACTTTGGGGGTAAAGTGTCCGCGTACCGCCACGAACTTGAGCGCTTCCTTTGCCTGCACGTTCCCCGGGTCAACCATACCCACCTCAACCGTCTCGCCCTCTTTTACAAGGGGCACCATATGGTACCGTGCCGCCGTGCTCTCCGGTACCAACTGGAGCACTTCGGGAGACGGTTCCACCCCCCTAAGATCGCGGTACGACGCGCCTATGACCTCCCCTTTGGCCTCAAGAAGGTCCTTGCGGGAGACAAGCTTTTGAGACAAAAGCACTTTTTCTAAATCCTCCAGCGAATCAGGAAGATTCCCCAGCAACATTTCAACACTATCTGCGTCAAGCGCATTTTTCTCCAATAATATACGGAGTAACTCTTCTTTCATGTAAACATATGCTCTCTACTGGCCGAATGGATTGGACTTGCCTGTCGCCCCAGGACGCAACGGAATCACGCTCCATACCTTGAACCGCGAAAATGTTTCAGACTCAAGTACGGAAAAATTAAGTTCTGGCACTGCGGTGCCAGCCGAAGCGGCTATGTCTGTTGCTCCGTCCTGCGGTGGGCCTGAAGGGGTGCGGCTGAACAGCCACATCACGATAGCCCCTATAACAATCACAAAGACCAACACTCCCAGAAGGAGTTTTGTACGCTTTTTGTCTGATGTTCCTGGCTGCTGTTTGGGCATAGTTATTTAAGATAGTAGGAAGTAAGCACCACCTCAAAAGAGTAGACGGGATTGGCTCCAATGACCCCCTGCTGTCCTTCCTCCTGTTCCAGTTGAAACGTTATGGTGCCCACATCAACCAACGGAAACGAGTGCTCCACGTCAACCAAGAACGAACGCACAGCGGGGTATGTTCCTGTTAGCGTTATCTGGGACGCAATACTTTCAAACAGGTCCCCCGTGGGTCCCAGGGGCACTATCTCTCCACCTTGCACGGGGTCTGTCATAGAAATTCCTTCAAGCACCAGTCCGTTGGAAGAGGCTGCTTCTTCAAATACGGCTATCAGGGTAGCCACGTCCCGTTCTTTGGGGACTGTCTGCTCTAAACTGGCTACCGCCCCTTCACGCGCCTCAATGCTTTCGGCCAGTGCCAGTAACCGTTCGTTGGCCGTTCGTTCCAACGCGATTTGACTGTGCAAGTCAGCCACAGCGGCGCGTGCGGCCGTTATCTCTCCCCACAATGGAAAGACACCAAACCAGACAGCGGGGATCATGAGTACTATGAGGAGAATGGCGATAAGGGATGCCTTCATATGTATTTATTGTGTTGATGTTGCCGATGTGGTGGCTGTTTCTTCAGGAGAGGGAGCGGGAAGAAGAATGTCCGTAGGAGTGCCGGTGATAACGTCTTTCTTGAACTGAACGGTAAGGATAAATCCCACCTGTCCATCTTGGGTAAGCGCAATGTCGCCCACCTCAACCCCCGTCAGCTGCTGAGCATTCTCAAACACCTGTATCTGCTCCGCCAACGTACGGTAGTTAGGAGCACGCCCTTCCAAAACAAACGCGTTCTTGGTGTAGTCACCTTCAAAAGATATAAACGTGACTGCTCCTAATGTGCGGTCCTCTAAAATTTGGAACAGTCGTGACCAGTTACGGTGCTGCACCACCAGACCCTCATACGCGGAGATGAGTGAGTGAAGGGTGTTGACCTTGGTCTCAAGTGCGGCGTCACGCTCTGAGATAACCGCCTTTCTCTCGTCTTCAAGGTTTCCCAACGAACTCGCCAGTGACCGCTCCCACATAAAAAAGCCTGCCCATAGAATCACCACCACCACAACCAGACCAATGGCCACCTTCATGAGCGGCCCCATGGACGCGCCAGACTTTTTGAAAGAAGCAAGCCGGGGAAGGCCCCGCTCTTTCTGCTTCTTTGATATGAGGGAAATATCTTGCATACGTTTATTCAATGTCGCGCATGGCAGCGCCTACGGCTACGGCCAAATGCGGCGCAAGCTCATTTGTCAGCACGGCAGTGAGTTCTTCAGGGTGCCTGACACGGGCAAACGGGTTACCATGCGTAACGGTAGCGCCCAGGCGCTCGCTCAGATACTCCCCCAACCCCGGAAGGCCAGACGAGCCGCCTGTTAATATGATCTTTTGGATCCCAGCAGTTCCTTCTTCTTCCTGACTGTAATACTCCGCCATCTTCTTATATTCAATAACAAGTTTTTCCAGCGCAGGAGAAAGAACCTGCTTGATGTTTTCGGCGTTACCCCCCTCTGAAAGCCCTTGTTTCTTTTTAATGTCCTCCGCACGGTCGGAAGAAATGTTGAGCGACGTGGCAAGATTATCAGTAAGCTCTTTGCCAGACAGGTCTACCGTATGACTGGCGCGGAGGAAGCCTTGGTCTATTACGGTAAGCGTGCTACTGCGGGCACCCAGGTCTATAAGCATAAGTGGCCCCGGGTCATTGCCAACCAGTGAGCGGAGCATGCTGAAGCTTTCGGCCTCAACCGCCTCAATTTCAATCCCCGCAAGGTTGGCAACACGCTCATAGTAACTAATGGTTTCCCGTGGAATGGCGACGAGCAGTACCGATATCTTCTGCTGCTCAGTGTGTTGCCGTGTTTCTTTTTCTGCCCCGAGCGCGCCCATGCCGGGCCGCGCCGTTTCCGTGGATCCTGGCCCAGGAAGTGCCGCCGTCACTGGACGGGGCGAAGAGGGCGCATTGGGTGCAGGAACGGGGGAAGTGGGGGCAGGTACCCGTTTCTGCGCACGCGGCGGAATGGCCAACCAGTCCAGCACCACCTCTTCCAAAGGAACGGGGATGTACGACGGTGCCTGCAAAGAGATGGCCCTGTCCAGCTCTTCCATGCTCATGAACGGCATTTCCACTACAGTGAGGAAGCTTGAGAATATGGGTATGGGAAAAACGGCTTTCTCCGCCTTGATACCTGTAAATGAAAGGAGTTTCTTGAGCACGGCCGCAATTTCATCTTCCCCCATTTTAAACGTGGTGTGATCCGTAGGGCCTGCTGCAACGTGATGCAATAAATCAAGTCCGTAAATAACGCCGTAATTTTCTAACGCAAGATGCGAGCCCTCCTGTTTGAGCTCTACCGCCTTAACAGATGATGTACCAATGTCGATCCCAACTTGTCGTTGGGACCCTCCTGAAAACAACCCCATAATATTATAGCTCTAGTATACCATAGCCACAGGTCCAGAAATATGGTCTGAGAGCGAAGTTTTCCCCGTAATCGGTGCCGAGCGCCTTCCCTAAGTGCGGTATACTATTTATATGATCACGCTTCCCAAAAAATTCCTTTCCCGCTACTCGTACCGTGCCAGAAAGATACTTCTTGAGACACTCAAGCGGCCAGGAACGCCCGCGGCACTGGACCTGTTAGAAGAGCTTGCTGGACAAGAGGGAGCACTTGGCGCGCAGCTTTTAGCCGCATACGGTATTACCCCGGCCATCATTGCTAGCGTCCGCGGAGCACGTACCAGCCCGCAGGAAACAGACGTCCCCGCACAGCCCACAGATGACACCCATCTTTCGTCTGAACTAAAAAACGTCCTGAAACGGGCCACCACGCTTGCGTCACAACATCAAAGCATCTATATCGGTACCGAACATTTATTGGCAGCCCTACTGGAAGACAAGCGTGTGGTCAGGCTGCTTGCCAGTGAAAGCTCCCGGCGTGCAATGAAACAGCTCCAGGAACATTTGCTTTTGCTGCTTGTGCACACGTCCGAACTTAGTCACCTGACGCCGCCCAGAACGGAAGGCATGGGGCGCAAACACTCCACAACAAGCACGCCTGTAGGAGAAAAACGCGTCACACGTGAGGAGCAGCGCGTTCTCCCGCTCTTTGCGGAAGACCTTGTCTCGCAGGCAGGAGACGGCCTGCTAGACCCTCTTATTGGGCGGGAGGAGGAGGTGGAGCGTCTTATCACCATTCTTTCACGGCGCACCAAGAACAACCCCCTGCTCATTGGCGAGGCGGGGGTCGGCAAAACAGCAATTGTTGAGGGTCTTGCCCAACGCATTCAAGACGGCAACGTACCCGAGTATCTAAAAGAGAAGCGGCTCCTTTCGCTTGACCTGGGCTTACTCATTGCGGGAACCGTCTTTAGAGGAGAGTTTGAGGCGCGGCTTAAAGATGTGATACGCGAAGCCGAGGAGGAGCACGCCATCTTGTTTATTGATGAAATGCACACACTTGTGGGCGCAGGCTCTGCCCAAGGTTCGCTGGACGCGGCAAATATGCTGAAGCCCGCCATTGCGTCGCACGAACTCCAGATTATTGGAGCAACCACGTTAGATGAGTACCGTACGCATTTGGAAAAAGACCCCGCGCTTGAGCGCCGGCTCCAGCCTATTGTTGTGGCTGAACCCACCGCAGACCAAACGCGTCACATCCTTAAGGGTCTCAAAAGCAGGTTTGAAGAACACCATCATGTAGCCATTCCTGACGCCGTACTCAATACCGCTGTCTCTCTTGCGGACCGCTATATCACCCAGCGCTGCTTCCCAGACAAAGCAATAGATGTTATTGACGAGGCGGCCGCACACATGCGCGCCACTCGCACGTTTGACGAGAAGCCAGGGCGTGACCAACTTGAACAGGCGCTCACTGAACTGCAAGTGCGGAAGGAGCAAGCTGTTAAAGAAGAGCACTACGGGGAGGCGCTCATACTGAAACATGAAGAGGAGGACATGATTGCTTCCCTCACCGCCCTTGAAGATGCAGGCAGCGAACCAACGTACCCACACTCCCTTTCCATAGAAAATGTTCAACGGGTGGTCAGCCGTATGTCTGGCATTCCACTTGAGGAGATTGGGCAGGCGGAGCAGGCAAAGCTCCTTAACCTTGAAAAGGAACTTACACGTACCATTGTGGGGCAAGACCATGCCATTTCTGTAGTGGCCGCGGCACTCAGACGCGCACGCGCCGGCGTCTCTTCCAGTGCCCGGCCAGTGGGCTCATTCCTCTTTGTTGGCCCAAGTGGTGTGGGAAAATCTGAACTTGCAAAGACGCTTGCCCATACCTTTTTTGGACGACAAGACGCGCTGATTAAGCTGGATATGTCGGAATTTTCCGAACAACATACTGTTTCAAAACTACTGGGTGCGCCGGCCGGCTACGTGGGCTACGAAGACAACGGATCGTTTGTAGAGCGTGTGCGCCGTTCTCCGTACTCGCTGGTTTTGTTTGACGAAATAGAAAAAGCGCATCCGGTCGTCCACAACCTTCTTTTGCAGATACTGGAGGACGGGGAGCTCACAGACAGCAAGGGCGTAAAAGTGTCCTTCAAGAACACTCTTATAGTGCTCACTTCAAATGTAGGCAACACCCATTTCTTTGACGACGTAGGACGCCCCGGCTTTGGGGATGAAGAAGCGTCATCCAAGGAAGAACACGCACGTGGAGACATTAAGGAAACATTCAGGCCTGAACTCCTCTCCCGCCTAGACGACGTTGTAGTCTTTAAGACACTCAACGCTGGGGACGTGGAAAAAATAGCTCGTAGAGAACTTAAAAAACTCGCGCTTAGACTTAAGGAAAAAGATATAGAGCTCTCATTTGACCGCTCCCTCATTCGTCACATCGCGCACGTCTCCAATTCCCAGAGGTACGGGGCACGCAAGGTGCGTCTGACCGTCCAGAATGTCGTAGAGACAGAAATAGCGCACCGTCTCATTGTGGGAACTGTTGCTCGTGGTAACGCTCTTCGCCTTGGCGCACGAAACGGAAAGCTCACCTGCGCGTAACGGCTGGGCCGCTTCTCTGCGCCAGGCCCTGTTCCCTCGGCTTTGTCTTGCCTGCAAAGCAGAGCTTAAAAATACCGAAAGATACGTGTGCGCACCATGCGCCGCTTCACTCAGCAGCACGTGGCACACACTATGTCCGGTATGTGAGAAGAATAGGGCGTTTTCCGCGCTCACGCGGTGCGCGCACGCTCCCTCCTCCCTTTCCACCGTTTCGCACCTCTTTCTTTTTGAGCAACCCGCAGTGCGCGCCCTTATTCACTCGTTAAAATATGCGTACATTCCAGACGCACTCCGGCCATTTGTACCGTTTTTGGAACGCGAGCGACTCAATATGCTGCGTATACCCGCAGACGTCATTGTTCCTATTCCTCTCCACCCCCGTAGGGAGCGGGAACGGGGCTTTAACCAGTCCACCCTGCTGGCCACAGAGGTTGCGGCGGTCATCAAGGTCCCCGTTCGCCCGCTTTATTTGCGACGCGTGCGTGCCGTGCGCCCCCAGGCAACAAGCCGCACCCGTCACTCGCGCCTGCGCAACGTACGCGGCATCTTTTGCGCCCAGCATAAGACGGAATTTACAGGCAGCACCGTTCTTCTGGTTGATGATGTTATGACCACTGGCGCCACCCTCACCCAGGCAGCCCGCGTTCTTGAGCGCGCTGGCGCCCGGCACGTGCACGGGCTGGTGTTGGCGCGGGAGACGTAACTCTTTATACTAAAAAAGTGAACCATCAGGGCACTATCACTGTTATCACCGGCACTATGTTCGCCGGCAAGACAAAGGAGCTTATGCGCCTTGTTGAGCGCGCTCAGATAGCCGGACACCCCTACATCATCTTTAAACCCACCACGGACACCAGGAGTCCCCAGGGGCGTATCCAAGCGAACGGGGGGCGCACAGAAACTGCTTTTGAAATACCCGCGAATGACCCACATGCGCTTCTTGCTTCTCTTGCGCAGCACGAATCAGCGCACGGCGCACCCTACAAACTCATAGCCATTGATGAAGGAAACTTCTTTCCCCGCAACTCTGGTATTGAACGAGTGGTTGAGCAGCTGGCAAACAACGGCTACCGTGTTGTTGTTGCGGGGCTTGATCTGGACTGGCAAGGCCGTCCTTTTGGTGCCATGCCAGACCTTCTGGCATTGGCGGACGAAGTGGTGCAGCTATACGCCGTCTGTATGGATTGCGGACATGACCGCGCCAGGTTCCCGTTCCGGACCGTTGCTTCAGACAAGCAGATTGTGGTTGGCGGCACAGAGGCGTACCGCGCGCTCTGCAGAGGCTGTTATCTTACTGCGTCCCGTCAGCAGGGCCGGCAAGCTTCTTTAGAATCTCAAACGCAAGACGAGCACCATTGATGGCACGGTGCGGAGAAGGCTCTATGGTAAGGTCAAAATGCTTGGTGAGCTCGTGAAGGGTTACTTTGGACAAAGACTCGTCTTCCCTTTTTGCTAGCCACGCCATAGAGAAAAGATCTAACTGATGGTAGTGCATAGGGTTTTCAACCCCTGTTTTTTTAAACGCCTGGTCTATAAAGGAAAAATCAACTGTCATGGGGTGCGCCACAAAAATACAGCCCTCAATCTTTGCCGCGTATTGGCGCATTGCTTCCGCAAGGGGGACCGCCCCCTCCCACGCCTGCTCGTCGTAGCCGGCTATCTCAAGTGAGCGCTCGTCTGCCGTCTCAATATGTTCAGGGCGCACTTTTATCTCAAACTCGTCGCGTACTTCAAACGTGTTCTGGTCCACCACCAGAAGTCCCAGCTCTAGTATTTCGTGTATGTGCCAATCAAGGCCCGTGGTCTCAACGTCTGTAATGGCCAGATTGCGTTCAAATGCTGTTGGTTTTTTCATGTCCATGTGGTTTAGCTTACTATAACACGGGTTATTATCCACCTTCAGATACAAACGTTCAGTTCTAAATAAGTAGTAAAAGGCATCTTACTGTGCTTTTATTGGGAGTACGCCAACATGAGTACAGCATTCCTAGATAAAATTACACCTTACCGGCTTGCAGTAGAATCTGGTCTGAACCGTTGGATAACGGCAGAAGTCCCAGTCGAGCTCCAACAACTTATTCGGGATGGTATCTGGCCAGGTAGAAGAATTAGGCCGAGCTTGTTTTTATATCTTGCGACAAGTGTGGAGGAAGTGGACAAAAAGTTGTCAGATATTGCCGTGGGAATAGAATTGGTGCATAGAGCCAGTATCATCGCAGACGATATTCTGGATTTTGACGAAACACGACGACAACGACCCACATTTCACTTGCAACAAGGAAAGGACACTGCATTTATTCTCCCTTATTTTCTTTTTGGTCATGCTATTTCCTCTGCGTATAGAGGAAATGTGGAAGCAGGAAATGTTTTGGCAAGCGCGGGGAGTGAAATGAGCGCTGGAGAGCTAGCCGACGTTAGATGGAGCCTTTGGAAGAAAGAACCCATAACTCTTTATATGGAAATCGCCCTTAAGAAAACACGGTCACTATTTGTTGCCATTTGTACATTAGCCGCCAGTCTAGGAGAGGAGGACGCGGACAATGCAACTGCTACTCACATGGGAGAGATTATGGGAAATTTATATCAAATGACAAATGATCTGCGGGATACGATCCAAAAAGATGTACGGGACGAAAGAAAAAAGTTTTATCGTATTCCTTTTAACCTCATGTTGGCAATTAGCCTTCAGAACGGCCTAGTAAGGCGGAAGGAAATAGACCCTTTTATTGGCCAGGCTATGGAACCGGAGTCCTATGAGAACATTCGAAGTAAAATAATCACTCCTCAAACCATAGCTGCGAGTGAAATGCTTATAGAGCAAGAAATAGCTCAATTTGAAGATATAAAAAACTTTCTTCCCAAAAGATGGACGGGTATATTTAAAGATTTTGTTGAAGCATTACATTCCCCAGCATATTGGGACCACTCCAAACTTTCTGAGGCCGGCTATAAGGATTGAACTAGGGAGAATGGTTTTCAACCCAATAGCGCACGCTGTCGCGAGAGCGCAACAATGGCAGCCGCAGTAGCGAAAGTTCTCTTTTTGTCTTCAACCACTTCTTCTTGTTCAGTAATATCCGAAAGGCTTTGATGGGGGCGGGGGATGCGAAACACGTGACTCTCTTGAAAACTTCCGTCTGACAACCGTAACTCCAACAGGTTAGTCACCATATCAATATTAGGACGTCCAAATTTTGCTTCAAGCAAAAGTCTAAGGGACAGTTCTACAGAATCTATAGATGTAAGCCTAGTCCGCGGACGTTCCTTAATTTCATAAAGAACATACAAAGGAGTCGTCCACCAGTAGGCACGCGCATCTCCATGCGCAAGTCGTCTATTTATAAATTGTTTGGCACGTGAGCGCGCATACTTGTCTGAAATAACATTAAGCGCCAGTGCCGTTACGCATGGATGGGACAGAGTCCAACCACGACCCTGGTAGCCCATCCGTTCCATCGCCTCTACTCGGTATGTCGCGAACCCACCATCGTAGTTCTGATGTGAAAGAATAAATTGTTCCGCTCTTTTAAGTATGTCTTTGTTGGTGAATCCTACTTTCTTAAGAAACTGGAGAACCCTCAAGGTACTGTCGGCGTCCGAAGGAACCTGACGATTATAAGCCCAACCTCCCTTTTGGTCTTGTAAGTCAACTATAGAACCAACCATTTCGGGCGGCACAGAGTTAAACTCCGCCAGAGCTGAACCTATGCAAGCCGTACTCCACGCCCAACTTGCACCATGTCTAAGTTGCGGAAATTCACAACAAATACCGTCTTTGATTTTAGAAAGGAGATATGAGCGTCCTTGATCTACAGCGTCCGTAATCGCAAGTTTACGTTCAAACGCTGTTGGTTTTCGTTCGTTCATTGTAGTGAAAAAATTGTAGCATATAAAAACGAGCAGGCGCGCGGGGAAACCCGCGCGCCTTAGATCTGAACCCCACACTTTAGACAGAAGGACTGTCAGTCGCTTAGAGCGCTTCGGCCTTGGGCTCTTCGGCCGACTGTCTGGCCAGCCAATACGCCAGGGTTCCGGCCCCGAATAGCGCCGCCACGACTCCGCCCCACTGGGATACGGTTAGAGACTCGCCCAGAAGGATGTACGCCCCCATGATGACCGCGGGCGTCTCGCCTTGGGCCAGCACACTTGCCTCGGTAGTGGGCAGCTTCTGAAACGCAAGCAGGTTGGCTACCCAGTATAGGAACCCTCCCACGAAGATCCACTGGGAGACAAGCACCGATAGGTGAGGACTGAGAATACCTTGCCAACTCTCACCCCAACTGAGCACCAGTCCCAGGACTCCCATACCAACCATGGCCCAGAAGCACATCTTCATGAGCGTGCCCTTCCCCCGAGCGAACCACTCGTAGAGAAAGCCGTTCATAAGCGTGCCAAAGGCCGCCCAGGCGAATCCCACAAGGACAAACTCACCGCCCCAGAGAGCCACGGCCACCCCGCCGAACACCGCCGCCAGGCCCAACACGGCCGCACACGGGAGGCGGCGCCCAATAAAGAAGCCAATGACGATGTTCACCACAGGCGTCGCCGTAATGACGATGATCGTTGGGCTCGCCCCCCAGTTGCGTATACCATTGAAGAGTCCGAGGGTGGCAAACGGCAATGTGAGCGCGATGAGAGCGGTGTAGCCGTTAAGGAACCGCACTACACCCGCATCCTCGTCGTAATACCGAATGAGACTCCGGGGCCGTTCAAAGAGGACGACCCACACAAGCGCTAGGAGCGCCGTGCCGAATCCTCGGAACACCATGAGGCGTTCTTCGGAAAAGGCGTTCTGGAACACGGGGGCATTGACGAACGGAAGGGCCAGCCCTGCCGTCAGCCAGATGCCCAACACACCCAGCAGGCCAAGCAGGGTCCTCCGGTGCATGACACACCCCCCGTTCGTTTCGGTTTAGATTACAGGGTACGAATACACACATAACAGCACACTAATAATAAGGTGTCAACGCATTGTCTAAATCAAAAACGGGCGCTGGGAGCACCCGTCTTCTCCTCTAACCTTACGCCGCCTTTTTTCGTTGCTCTTTTTGAAAGTCGTCTATGTCTTTAAGGCGTCTCTGGATTCTGCGGTCAATGGCCACCATATCCGAGTTGATCTGGTTTGCTCCTTGTTGTGCGCGTTCCAGTTTAGACTCTTTTTCTTTAAGGTCTCTTTTTAGGGTCTCAATGTCAGAACTCAGGCGCTTCATTTCAATTTCTAAATCTCTAAGCTCCCTATTCTTCTTTTCCCTTTCCTGCTCGTCAGCTCCTTGAGCCCGGTTGAGTATGTCTATTTCTGATGCCATATGTGTTTAGTATACGAAATTTATGGACCTAAGACCAGCGCGTCTCGTGCATTAGCTCCGCGGACACTCTGTGTCCCGCTACGTAGCAGGGGTACTCCGTACCTTATTGTTTATGCCCCATTTGGGTGGGTAGAAGAACCTAATGGGGCGAACGTGCGGCTGGAATGTGTTTTTTATACGCACACGCTCACTCTTAAGATGCGGATGCCGCACGCGGCAATACTTGTCCACTTCGCAAAAAAGACCCTGGCAGTCAATCGCGTGGAGGCTCCGTCCCCACAGGTCTTTGAACTCAATACCCAACCGCTCAAACTCATGGTCCTGCTGCTCTACCATCCACTTAATGATGTAAGCAGTGCTTTTTCCGCCCGCATCTACAAAGCATTTTCTGATGCCTCGCACAGCACCCGGGCCCGCCACCGTAAAGTCGTTTTCTGAAAAATCAAAAATCTCACTGTAGTTAAGGTCAATGGCCACTTGGTACGCCATAAACGTGCCAAAAAGGGGCAACTCCTTGAGTCTGGTGTAGAGCAGTTCCAACGTAGGAGCTTTAATTATTCTGTCTGCCACCAGAGGGTGTGTTATAAATACGTCCTCAAGAAGCGCCAGATGGTTTTTGTGCTTTTCCGCGTGTCCGTACGCTTTGTGCGCGGCCAAAATAAACGCGTTGCCATAGATGGGCTGCTCTCTCTTTAAGGCTGACAAGGTGTTTGCGTACTTAGTAAAAGAAAATGAACTCACAGATACTTCGCCCACCCTTTTCTCAAGCGCCTCCCACGTCTCAATCTTGTTGAGTAGGCGGAACAACACTATGCGCAACGCAACGTCCTCTACGCTCCGCTCTTTATTATAAATGACGTTCTGTATGAGGTATTGGGACACTCTGTCGCTTGCCCGGTACGCGTTACAAAATTTATATGTTTGCAAGACAGGGTCGCTAGTAAACGGCGACTTTTCTCCGTGCAAACGCTTAAAAAAGATGTTCTGTCTTTCCGCGGCAAAACGCCAGTACGTGTCATAAATGTCCTGCCTTATTTTCATTTCTTTAACGTATCATAAAAACCGTCTGCAAGACGGTTTATTTGTGTCACTCCAATACTTGAGGCGTCTCGGCCGGAGTCAAAATGGTATCAAAACCTCTTTAACTAATTTTGCTTCCTCCTCACCCCGTTCTCTTCCGTGGAAAAATACAGTGAGATTCAGGACGACAATCTCCTCTCCTCTTATTTGCCTGAGGTTCTTCTCAATATCTGAGAGTTCGGGCTGCGCATCATCTATACCAACTTCTCCAAGAGAGATATGCGGGTACCACTCTGAGTCAGAGTATAATCCTTGCTCCAAGTGTTTTTGTTCTTTTTCCCGCAGAAGTGGGCTGCGATAACGGTCGGCCACGTTTACAACTGTGTTGTGTAGCTCCCGCAGCTGTTCTTTGTTGGAAACATCTACAATGTAGAGATTGCGTCGCAGTCCGTTCTCTTTAACCATCTTCGGACTCAGTAACAAAAATGTGAATTGCTTAAAATGGAGCTCCTTGAGATCGTGTATCACCTTAGAAAAGCCATCTTTAGTATACCTGCTAAGATACAGTGTTACGTGGGGTTCAGATTTATAGCCACTCCCGTATTGGGAAGCGAAACGATCCTTCTCCTTTTTTATTACTCTACGGACGGTTTCCGGAAGAGTAATACGGATACTTACAACATACTCTGTTTCATTTTTTTCTGTTGGTTGCATGGGCATACTCTAAAACGGCCGTGCAATTTTTGTCTCGTCTACTTTGACTTCGCGCGATGCAATCAATGATTTTATATGGTCCCGAAAATGTGCCATTGAAACCCGTCCTTCTCTCACATCGGCAAGGGCTTGAAAACTTTCTTCTTTGGTGAGGTCCAAGCCGAGCGCGACAACCCCCATATTAAAACCCAGCTGTACTTTCAATGCTTCAGACAAGTCATTCCAAGATTCAACTTGAGAGAATCTAAGCACCTGCTCACAACCGTGAGTGACAAAGTCATTTTTATTTTGTTGGGGTAAATTCATATCGTCAGTTCTGGCCTAAAATAAGTCGTGGGCGCCAATAGGTAAATTGTTGTTTATATAGCCCTTATGACAGAGACAAGATCTGCGGGTCTTTCGACAATTACAGCCTTATCTCTCATGCTTTCGCTAAAACCCCAACCATATTCGACCAAAACAAGATTATCTATTCCCGATTCTTGGGCTACTTCATAATCAATGTCCCGATCCCCGATATATATCGCCTCATCTTTGCCCAAGTTAAGATCGCCAAGCAAACGTTCAATGTGTTCCGTCTTACTGCTACTTCTGTCCGGCTCCACTCCCTCAATATACTTAAACAGATTGGTTAACCCAAAGCGAAATAACTTTTGTGTAGCTTCCGCTTTTGAAGTTGCAGTAACCAGGAGGAGCGTGTAGTCCACTGCCAGTGTTTCTAGAACTTCCTTAGTACCCTCAAACAATACTGGAGATTTTGTAAGAATTTTTTCGTGGAAAAGCTCGCTGAACCTCTTGTAATCTTCTTGGTTCACTCCTAGATTGTGATACGCTTCGTGATAGTCGTGGCCAAAAACCTTTCGGAATTCTTC
>CAZPCT010000044.1:0-3462 GCA_964585325.1 uncultured Candidatus Saccharibacteria bacterium | reverse complement strand
CTTGATGGTGTTAAGAAGACGCTTAAGTTCGTCAAGCCGCTCTGTGTCGTGAATAGACACAGAGAGCACCTGGGGGTTGAGCTTCTTCATAAGCAAGAGTTTTTTCTTCTCTTCCGCAGGGGACAAGAGGTCCGCCTTAGTCAGTAGCAGATACTCGGACTTCTCCGCAAGCACCTTGGAGTGTTCGGCAAGTTCCGCGCGGATGGTGCAGTAGTCGTGCTCTATGTCCACAGACTCCGCGGAGATGCAGTGAAAAAGCACCTTTGTGCGCTCAATGTGCCGCAAGAACTTGATGCCCAGCCCCTTCCCCTGCGCGGAGCCTTCTATGAGCCCCGGGATGTCCGCAATCAAAAGCTCGTAGTAAACGCCCAAGCTCGGCTCCAGCGTAGTAAACGGATAGTTCGCCGTCTTTGTATTGGCCGCGGTAAGTTCGTTGAGCAGGCTGGACTTTCCCGCATTAGGAAGCCCTACCAAGCCCACGTCAGCAATGAATTTGAGCTCAAAACGTACGGTAAACGACTCCCCCGGCAGGCCCGGCTGAAACTGCGTGGGGCTTGTATTGCGCGGACCACGGAAATGGAAGTTCCCCTTCCCGCCCCTGCCGCCCTTGGCGACAAGCACCCGCTCCCCCGCGTGCGTGATGTCCTGGGACGCACCCTCTGTCTGGTTATGAATAACGGTGCCCACGGGTACTTTGAGCACAAGGTCTTTGCCATCTGGCCCGTCTCTAAACTGATCCAACCCGTTCTTGCCGTCCTCTGCACTAACGCCTTTCTTGTACCTAAACTGCCCCAGCGCTGAAAGGTCCGTCACGCCTTCCGCATACACGTCCCCACGCCTGCCGCCAGAACCACCCACGGGCCCCAAGCTCATGGCGTTCTTATTAAAAGCAACGGCGCCTCTGCCGCCGTTCCCCGCCGAAACCTGTACGGTCACCTCATCTATTAACATAGGAGCTCAAGCGTAGCACACCGCCTACGCAGGATATGTCTTTTCCATATCTCCATTGTGCTACGTAGCAGCTGTTAGTACACCAAATCTTTTTCACCTGCAAGAAACCGCTTCGCGAGTAGCGCGATTTTGTAGTGGTAGTTGTCCCAGTTGTAAGGAAAAGAATCACCAGAAACACTCAGCTCCTCTTTTTCCCCGCTATTTGTAAGCGCAATGGTAGAAAAACTGTACGCCCCGTCCTTATGCGCTCTCACTAACTCCTCTACGGGGCAGTCACAAATTGCATACACCTCTTCTTTCTGCAACACGTAAGACTCAAGCGCACTGTTATCAAGCACCAGAGAAATGTCTACCACATTGTGGTGAACAGTTCCTTTTGTGTCTGGGCTTACATTTATTTTGCGGCCAAGGTACGTGAGCTGTTCCGGCGCATACTCTCTCCCAAGCTCTTCTTTTGCTTCGCGGAGGCCATCGTACAGTTCCTCCCCTGCCGCATAGTGCCCGCCCGCAGTAACGTCAAGCTTCCCGGGCGCCCACAGCGCATCGGGATTACGTACTTGGTACACCACAGATGGTACTGGCTCGTTCTTAATAATCCAGAGATTAAATGTACCGATCCAGTCACCGTCTGTACGCGCCTGAGCTACCGGCTTTGTAGTGCCACTTTTTTCAAATGTGGGCGGGGTAAGAATGTCTACAATTTCCATATCTTTATTGTGCTACGTAGCACGTTAGATTCGAATGCGCAGGGTGAGGGTTATGGTGTCTCCTGTTGTGATATCTTCCTTTTTCCTCACTTCCGCCTTGAGCGGGAGAAGATACGCGCTGGCCTTTTTGTCTGGGAAGATGGATGTGCGCCACTCTGTCTTGCCAACAATAACCTGTACAGGCAATGAGCCCCAGCCCCGCTTTATCACCCCAAACTCGTCTGTCAGTTCCTGCGAGAGCTTTTTGGGCACTGTCACAAAGTGCCACCCCGCCATACCCTCGTACAGCCACACCTCCGCCTTAAAGCTGTATGGATCGCTCAGCATATATCTAGATACAACACCCTCACATTCTCAAGTTTGAGAGGGTGTTGTGGCCTACCTCTCTTCGTGATAGTTGATCATCCACGCAACGCCGAACCTGTCCCTGCACATGCCGAAGTAGTCGCCCCAGAACTGCATGGCCAGCGGCATGACCTCCTCGCCGCCTTCCGAGAGGATGGCAAACATTCTGTCTGCCTCTTCTCTGTTGTCGGGGTGAATGGATATCTCTGTTTGCGAACCCGTAACAACGGTATCGTCTTTCCCCTGTGGGGAATCGGAGATCATAAGCATGTCACTTCCTATCTGAAAAGCAGCATGCAAGATGCGCTCGGCCCCTTCAGCAGACGGGGCGGGCATGTCTTCCTGTGGCGGCATGTCTTTAAATTTTGAGACAAACGCCGGCTCAGTCTTAAACACTTTTTTATAAAACTCTATCGCCTCGGCCGCAGTACCAGGGAACGTAAGATAGGGGTTGAGTTTTGTCATAGATTTTGTGAAGCTATCACTTTTAATTCTACTTTTGCGTTTAATGGGAGTGACGTTACCGTAACCGTTGCTCGCGCTGGGTATGGTTCCTTAAAGCACTTGGTATACACTTCATTAAATTGTATATAGTCGTCTTGATCAACCAAAAACGCGGCTACATCTACCACATTCTCCAACGTCATCGAGGCCTGCTTGAGCACATCTTCCAGATTGCGGACTGCTTGGCGAAGCTGCTCGCCAATATCATCCGAAACCAACACGCCATCAACTGCGCCAATCTGCCCCGAAACATACAGTGTATTCCCTGCTTTTCTAGATGGGCTGAGTGGAAAGTTTGGCATATTACTCTGCTGCTTTCTTCAACTCCTCAATATCAAGCTTTTTCATTTTGAGGAATGCCTGAGTAATGCGGGAGATCTGTTCTTCGCTGCCTTTGACCATCATCTCGTCCATTGCGGTGGGTACTATTTGCCAGCTGAGGCCATATTTGTCTTTGAGCCAGCCGCACTGCTCGGATTCGGGAACGGCCGAGAGGGCTGCCCAAAAGTAATCTATCTCTTCCTGTGTGTCGCAATGGACCATGAACGAGATTGCTTCGTTAAATTTGAAGAGCGGCCCGGCGCTAATGGCCATGTACGGATTGCCGTTCAGTTCAAAGGAGACGACATCGCAATCACCCGAGGGCGTGTCGTGCAGCGTCATCACACCATTGATCCTACTCTCCCCTTCTGGCGCCGGGGCCCCAGAAAAGACAGATACGTAAAACTCAGCGGCTTCTTTTGCCTCTGTGTTGAACCACAGATGTGGCGTTATGTTCTGTTGCATTTTTATATTAGCGTTGACGCAAATATAAGCCCGATAATAACGAGGAACCCGAGTGTCACACCAAGTAACCGCACCGCATCTTTCTTTTTACCGTCTAGATACCACATTATTGGCCTACCAAGAACCAGCGATCCCGTAATAGCGGCCGAGGTCACAAATAACATGAGCA
>CAZPCT010000043.1:0-10883 GCA_964585325.1 uncultured Candidatus Saccharibacteria bacterium | reverse complement strand
AGGATGGCTCCGTCCATCTGTGCCGCCCCGGTTATCATGTTTTTGATGTAGTCCCGATGCCCAGGGCAGTCTACGTGCGCGTAGTGCCGATTCTCTGTCTCGTATTCTACATGGGAGATGGCTATCGTGATGCCTCGCGCTTTTTCTTCTGGTGCGTTGTCAATCTGGTCAACAGACTCTTCCTTGCTAATAAGGCCCTTCTTTGCAAGGGCGTGCATGATAGCGGCCGTCAACGTGGTCTTTCCGTGGTCTACGTGACCGATGGTACCTACGTTGAGGTGCGGCTTATTTCGCTCAAATTTCTCTGCCATGATTATGTGTTTATGTGATTTTTATGTGATCTCTATGTGTTTCTTAACATGCGCAGAACACAGCAGGAGCTGCGCTCTTTACGCAGAATATGAAGCGTCTTCAGTTAAGTAGCGGTATTGTAGCGTAGCCCCTTTTATGTGTCAACAGTAAAAAGGCCCTTTTTACGCGCAAGTTCCTGGCAATTGACAAGGCGAGCGTAACTATTGTACTATTTACACGAATTTGAGAAGCTCTTTTGGCACGAATTTTCAACCAGTCCCGCCATTGGCGGGGCGTAGGAGAAAGAGGTGGCCATGTTCGGTCTCTTTGTGCTCGTCGTGTGCGCCAGCATCGTCGTGAGCACCTACCAGGAGCACGGCTTCTGGTGGGCTGCAGGTATGGCGATCGCGCTCTACCTCGCCCCGTTGGGATACAACATCTGGCGGCAGGGGCGGCACCTCACCCTCACCCGCTTGGGGTTGTGCGTCCTCGGCCTGGCCGTCGCGTTCGTCGGCTTCAAGCTGAGCTCCGGGCCCGGCCAGAACTCCTTCCCCGCGTTCGCGCTGGGACTGATGCTCCTGGTAGCCGGAGCCGGATTCACCATCGGATTCGGCGCCATGTGGTTGAGGGGGGCGCTGACAAAGCGCGCCAGCCACTCCAGCATTTTCCCGCTCCTCCTCCTCGTCGGGCTCGTCTCGTCGGCGTGCGCCTCGGCGCCCGTGCAGAAGAGCGAGCCGATGTGTCGCATCGCATGGGTCTCCATCCAGACCGGTGCGAGCGGTCACGGCAAGTGGTTTCCACGGCCAGCACTACAGCCGGAAACCAGCCGCCACAACCGCTGGTTCGCTCTGCCTCCAAGCGATTGGCTGATAAGCTATAGCCCGCCGCCGGGAGTCAGCTGGATCGACTTCCTGAACAGGAAGTACCCGGAGATCCATCACCGCCTCGAGTGCCGGTGACCCAGTTCCCCCTTCGCCCCGCTGGCGATAAAGAAATATCGCCAGCGGATGTGCAGATTTGTACCCTCCCCCGACCACACCGGTCGGGCTGAACCTAAAGAGCTTACCAAGTTGAGCTTTCCAGGTTCAGTCACGACAGAAGCACACCACAAACCAGTCCCACCATTGGCGGGGCGCAGAAGAAAGAGGTAAGGAATGAAAGAGGATACGCGCAACAGCCCGTCTCTGTTCATCTGCCTTTACCTGCTTCTGGTGGGGTTGTTCGCCGCCTGCGCGAGCGCCAATACCCTGCCTCTTACGGAAGAAGGAGCATTGAGGGCCGTGGTGGCGGTCCTGGGAATTGTGGGCCTGCTGTTCGCAGCCTACGGCGCCCTCTTCCTCTGGATGAGAAGTGGGTCCAGTTGTTCCGTCGGCAAGGTGACTTTCACCCTCATCGGAGTTGGACTAGTGAGTTTCATCTCGGGGCCTTTGTTCAGCACGGAGTACAACGCCGTGCTCACCTTCGGTGGACTCGTCGTCATAATGTGTGGTCTTCTGACCCCACGATTCACCCAGCTCTGCGAGAGCATGCGAGGCCACACGACCATCGGCGCCCTGATCCTCATCGCCACGCTCGTCTCGGCGTGCGGAGAAGGGTCCCGTGCGGGGGGTCCGGGTTACCAAGAGCCCGAGGTCGGGTCACCGGCAGCGGCGCCCATGAACACTCCGCTACCCGACATGCTCCTGCACCAGAAGGTCTTTTCCAAGATCGTGGTGCAGGTGGACGAGGAGCAGCGGGTGGTGAAGGTGAGCCGCCTAGAGAAGCTGTGGTTCGGCGCGATCGAGTACGCCGAGCTCGCCTTCCCGCTCCAGTCCCTCACCATCGTGGACACGTTTATAGAGTTCCCATCCGGCCCGAAATACCCGAGCGAAGGGTGCAACGGCTGGGTGTCTCGCGAGGAGATCTTCGTGGAGATCTGGTGCGCCGGGCACCCCGGCCCGTTCCTGGAGATCGGAAACGAACTCCTACTGAACCAAGCACTCCAACGTGGCCCCATCCCTTCCCCAGAGGAGATTCCCGCAACAGATTCGTGGGATCCCTTGGGGACCTGAGCACCACCACCCCACAACAGTAGTACCTGCCGCCCGGTGCGGAAGCGGGAAGCTTCCCAGACACCATCGGGCGGCTTTTCGTTATACAGGTACGTACATACGAACGTATGTACGTGAAACTAAAGACCGCCCACTGGGCGGTTGTACCTAAAAGCGAAGCATAACTGAAGCCGCCTAGGGGCGGCGCACCTTATTTCTGTCTTCCCGCAATCACCTCTTCCGCCACGTTACGGGGCACCTCGCCATAATGGTCAAATTCCATAACGGACGTCCCTCTCCCCTGGGTCATAGACCGAAGCTGTGTTACGTAGCCAAACATCTCTGAAAGCGGCACCTGCGCGTCCACCACCTTAAGGTCTATGCCTCGCGGTTCCATTTTTTCAATACGCGCCCTGCGGGAAGAAAGGTCACCTGACACGTCGCCCGCAAAGTCTTCAGGCGTAGTCACCTCAACTTTCATAATAGGCTCAAGCAAGATAGGACTTGCTCTCCGTACTGCTTCTTGCAGCACCATGGAACCTGCTATCTTGAACGCGGCTTCAGAGGAGTCCACATCGTGGTATGAGCCGTCATAGAGCTCAACCTCAACGTCCTGTAGAGGGTAGCCCGCAATAACACCCCGCTCCAATGCTTCTTTAACACCCTTTTCAACCGCCGGAATGAATTCCTGTGGAATAACCCCTCCTTTAATAGCGTTGATAAATTCGTAGCCCTCGCCTGCCTCACGGGGACGCACGCGTAGATAGACGTGGCCATACTGCCCTCTACCACCTGTCTGGCGTATGTACTTCGTCTCCGCCTGCGCCTCAGCAGTAATCGTCTCTTTGTAGGCCACCTGCGGCCGGCCCACGTTTGCTTCAACAGAAAACTCCCGCTTCATACGGTCAACAATAATTTCTAGATGCAGCTCACCCATGCCGGAAATGATGGTCTCTCCTGTCTCTTCGTCACCGCGAATGCGGAACGTTGGGTCCTCATCTGCCAAACGGCGAAGCGCCTCACCCATTTTCTCCTGGTCAGCCTTCGTCTTGGGTTCAACGCGAAGAGAAATAACCGGCTCTGGAAACGTTATCTCTTCAAGTAAAATAGGGTGATTCTCGTCTGAGAGCGTATCACCCGTCTTTGTCACTTTAAGTCCCACCGCGGCGCCAATGCCACCGGCGTGTATCTCCTTCACCTCTTCCCGCGTGTTCGCATGCATACGAAGAATACGGCCAATGCGCTCCTTCTGCTCCTTGTTCACGTTGTAGACGTATGAGCCTGCCGTAAGCGTTCCGGAATAAACACGAAAGTACGAAAGCTGTCCTACGTACGGGTCTGTGGCTATCTTGAACGCAAGTGCGGAAAACGGCGCGTCATCTTTTACCTCACGCGTCTCCTCCTCACCCGTAGTTGGGTTTGTCCCTGTGACTGGGGGAAGCTCGTGCGGATTTGGTAAATAGTAGATGACTGCGTCCAAAAGGTTCTGCACGCCCTTGTCTTTGAGCGCAGAGCCGGTGAACACCGGGATAACGTTATTTGCAATGACTGCCGCCCGGAGACCCTGCCGAAGTTCCTCAAGCGAGGGCTCGTTTCCGGCAAGGTATTTTTCCATAAGCTTCTCGTCTGTCTCCACAATCTTTTCAATAAGTTCATGCCGAGCGCTCCCGGCGGCCTCTTTCATCTCCTCTGGTACGTCTGAGACCTCCACCGTCTGCCCATGCTCGCCAACATAGTGGTACGCCTTCATGGTAAGCAGGTCCACCACACCCTCGTGCGCAGCCTCTTCTCCAATAGGCAATTGGGCCCGTACCGCCTTTTTGGTAAGCCGGTCAAGAATGGAGGCATATGATTTTTCAAATGATGCCCCCACGCGGTCAAGCTTGTTTATAAAACAGATGCGCGGCACTTCATACTTTTCTGCCTGGCGCCACACCGTCTCTGACTGCGGCTCAACACCCGCCACGCCATCAAAGACAACCACCGCGCCGTCCAGCACGCGGAGCGAGCGCTCCACCTCAACCGTAAAGTCCACGTGACCCGGTGTGTCAATAATATTGATACGATACTCCTTCTCTTTTCGCTCTTCCGGGCTCATGTCTGCCGCCTTGTCCGCCTGCGGAATCCAGAAGCACGTGGTAGCAGCAGAGGTGATGGTGATACCACGCTCTCGTTCCTGCTCCATCCAGTCCATAACAGCCTCTCCTTCGTGCACCTCCCCTATTTTGTGGGAGACGCCCGTGTAAAACAAAATACGCTCGGTAACCGTGGTTTTGCCGGCGTCAATATGGGCAGCGATGCCAATATTTCGTGTTTTCTCTACAGAATAATCTCTGGCCATTGCTCTTACCAGCTAAAGTGCGCAAACGCGCGGTTCGCCTCAGCCATACGGTGAGTATCCATCTTCTTTTTAATGACAGCGCCCTCGTTTTTGGATGCGGCCAAAAGTTCGTTTGCCATGCGCTCAGCCATGGGAGCACCCTTTCCTGCCCGTGTAATCTGCAGCAGCCATCTGAATGCGAGCGTGGTCTTGCGCTCACCCCGCACCTCGCGTGGCACCTGATAGGAAGCACCGCCCACACGGCGGGATTTTATCTCCACGTTGGGTGAGATATTTTTGATAGCCTCTTCAAAAATCTCAAGGCCAGGCTTCTTCCCTTTTTTCTCCGCGCGCACAAGCGCCTCATAGACAATACGCTCAGCTGTGGTTTTCTTGCCGTCTTTCATAACCGCGTTGATAAACTTTGCCACAAGCACACTGCTGTACTTGCGGTCTGCCTCCAACTGGCGTGCTGGTTGTCTCTTTCTGCGTGCCATGTATTACTTCTTTGGTTTCTTAGTTCCGTATTTTGACCGGCGCTGGTTTCTTCCCTGGACACCTTCCGTATCCAAAACACCGCGAATAATGTGGTACCGAATACCAGGAAGGTCTTTTACCCGTCCGCCGCGCAACAACACCACGGAGTGCTCTTGTAGGTTGTGGCCTTCACCGGGAATATAGGCGGTGACCTCCATGCTGTTTGAAAGCCGCACCCGCGCGATTTTACGAAGAGCGGAGTTTGGCTTTTTAGGTGTCATGGTGCGCACCTGTACACATACACCACGCTTGAACGGTGAATTGTACTGCACATACCTATTTTTAAGAGTATTGTATGAAAAAGAGAGCGCGGGAGACGTATCCTTGCGCTTTGGCTTCGTTCGTCCTTTTCTGACTAATTGATTAATTGTGGGCATATCCGAATGTGAAGAATATCAACTTTACCCCGTTGCGTCAATAAATAGATGCGCCGTCGGGCTGCGGGGAATCGAACCCCGGCTACACCCACCCCATGGGTGCGTACTACCTCTATACGACAGCCCGAAAAAGGCCTCAGTTCGTGGCCAGGCCTCTTTTCTTGAAGTATTCGGGGTCTTGAGCACCCTTCCGTTTGCACCGCGTGCACACCTTCACCCGTTTACCAGAGCCAAGCGTCACCCACTGAAGGTTGGGGTGGCGTTTGCGCTTGGTGGTTGGGTTGTAGTTGCCGCGCAGAAGTTTCCGTACGCCCATCGTTCGTGAGACCCTGTCGCATGTTGGACATTCCATAGTGTAAAAATTGTTCTCATTGCTCTAACGTCTAATCATTCTCTTTTGGGCCAATGAATGCACGCAGAAATTAGAACTTTGATATATCTGTGATACAGTAGGAGTACTCTATCAAAACTCCTTCTATTTAGCAATCACATGCCTCCAGCACTATACTATCCCCTCTTCCTGTACATAGTCATTGTCCTCTCTGCCGTATTTCATGAATACGCGCACGGTTGGATGGCAAAACAGCTGGGAGACTCTACCGCCGAACGGATGGGGCGCCTCACATTAAACCCCTTCGCGCACATTGATCTTTTTGGCACCGTTATTGTGCCTCTCTTTCTTGTGCTCACCTCCGGCATCTTTATTGGGTGGGCGAAACCCGTCCCCTACAACCCCTACAACTTGCGTGACCAGCGCTATGGAAATCTTAAGGTGGCCATAGCGGGGCCCGTGACAAACATACTCATTGCGCTTGCTATTGGCTTGGTAGTGCGCCTTGCCCCGCTCTATCAAAACACCCTTACGTTCATGACCGACCAAGCACTTGGTCTGCTAGGCTTTGTGGTGCTCATCAATATCTATCTTGCCCTTTTTAACCTCATCCCCGTGCCACCACTGGACGGGTCAAAGGTGTTGGGGGACCTCTTTCCTCGGGCCTGGGGTGCCATGCAGTCAATTGGCATATTTGGCCTTGTAATCGCCCTTTTCCTTGCCTTTTTCATACTCGGCCCTCTTGCGGACTTCATTCTGCGCCTCATCCTGGCAGACCAGTCGGCGCTTGTCTACCAGGCTATAGGGCGACTTATTGGTCTCTAGGGTGCCATTTCCTTCAATACAGTTGACAGTTGAAAACCTTTTGTTGAAGAGTTGCCGCTTTTTTTGTATGCTTAACACGTGTACAAAGCACACTGGAGTAACTAGGTGGTCGATTACTCTGAGTCTGCTTTACACCATTTATTAGTACTAGTACTACTAAAAGGACAACATTAATGAAAGTTGTAAGCACTCTTGGTTGGATTCTGATTGTGATTGGTATTCTTGGCTTCATTCCAGGAATCACCACGTCTGACGGGATGTTCCTGGGTGTCTTCCAGGTAGACGCCGTGCACAACCTTGTGTACTTGATCGCCGGTATCTTGGCGGTCGTCTTTGCCAAGTCAGCCACAAAAACATGGGGCTTGATCCTTGGTGTCATCTTCGTGCTCTTGGGCCTCATTGGCCTCTTCACGGCAGGTGACCTGCTTGGCTTCATCGCATCCAATGCGGCTTCCGACTGGCTCCACATCATTGCGGGTCTTCTCTTCATTTGGGGAGGAATGAAGGCTGGCAAAGGCGCCAGTTCAGCGGCAATGTAAGCTAGACCATTCTGCCTCTGGCAGATCTTACACCAAAAAACCGCCATCTGGCGGTTTTTTGGTTGAGCGGGACGCCCTTTAGATCTTCTTCAGCTTTTTGCCTAGGCGTTCAGTCTCATTGAGCAACGCCTCAACTTCAGAAAGTCCCTCTTTCCAAAAAGTCTTCTTACTAATATCAATACCAATGTTCTTAAAGATGTCTTCTGGCGAATCAGATACGCCGGCTGCCATAAACGTCTTTACGTCTTCTATTGCCGCGGGGTTCTCTCGCACCCGGCGCTGAAGCGCCTTTGAGATAAGGAGACCGCTCGCATAGGAGTAGACGTAAAAAAAGACACGGAAGTGACTCCAATATGTCCACCAGTTCTCGCTCCCAGGCGACTGCTCCACATACTTTCCCATATATGCCGCCATGTGTCCTTGGAACATCTTCCCTATCTCTTCTTTTGAAAGATACCCTTTCTCTTTGAACGTGGCGTGGAGCTCCTGTTCAAACCGGTATGCCGCAATCTGCCTAAAAATAGTGGATATGTCCTGTTCCACCTTTTTTGTCATAAGCACGAACCGCTCCTCGTCATCAGCGTCTTTCAAAAGCCGGTCAAAAACAAAGTCTTCCATAAATGTGCTGGCAACTTCCGTGGTTGCAAGCGACGTGCCGAAGTAAAGAGCATGCTGTTTTTTGCGTGCAAGTTCGTAATGTACCCCATGACCCATTTCGTGGGCAAACGTTGTCACGTCTTTAAGCATATTCGTCCAGTTAAGCATCACAAAGGTTGGGTCTATAATGCGGTTGTGTGCGCAAAAAGCGCCATCACGTTTTCCTTTTTTGGGATACACATCAATATGCCCGTTGTTCACAAACGTAAGGAGAATGTCTGCAAATTGTGGATCCAAGCGTTTAAATACGTCATGGATCATCTCTACCCCCTCCTGATATACGTACTCTTTCTCTACCTTTCCCAGGCTCATTGACCGTTCATGGTACGCAAGTTTTTTGCGTCCTGTTACGCGGGCCTTAAAGCCGTAGTATCGCTCAGAAATATCAAACCGACTGGCAACTGTGTCCACCAATGTATCTACAACCCTACTATCAATATTGTCGTCAAGGTGGCGGGCTTGATCGGGGCGCGAATGACCCTTAAGCTCGTCACGCACCTTCTTTGCTTGCAGTACTGCGTTCATTTCTGCCTCCGCCACGTCCACATTGTCCGCCAATATACCATTGATACCCACCGCTGCACTGTCGCGCACCCGCTTCTGAGCGCTTTGAAGATTCGCCAACAGAAAGGCCAGGGTCAGTGGCTGAGTTTTTCCTTTTTCTGTCAACGCCTCTCGTTCTTCCCGAGCAAGAAAATCGTCCGTCATACGCACCCAGCTCCGGTGTGAAGGACCGCCCAGAAGATTCAAAATGTTCTCCTCTTGTTCCCCAAGACGGTAAGAGGCCCAGTCAAATTCTGTGCGCAAGTGACTGCGATATGATGAGAGACGCGGGTCATTTAAAAACTTCTTCTGCTGCGCGGGAGTGACTTTGGCAAGCGCAAGTCCAAAAAAGCGCATCCTGTTCCACTGCTTTGTCGCAAATTCACTCAGTTGGTCGTTCTGTGCTTTTAGTTCCGGATTACTCAGGTCGGTGGCAGTCTTGAGGCTCAGATAAAAACCATACCCACCGCGCCCGGCATATTTTCTGAACCATTTTTCGTAGTCATCAAGCGCCTCCTTGAGCACCGCGGCGTCTTTTGTGTAGTCGTTCCGTTCCTTCCATTTTTTGACGAACCGGTCCGTTCCGCGGGCAATGTCGCTCTTTTCCTTCTCAAGAGTTTTTTTGTCTGTTGAGGGAAGGATGCGTGAGTAGTCCCACGTAGTTTTTTTGGTGTTGAGTTTCTTCATGGAGTGCGTCACAATGATAGTGTGAAAATCAGCATACCAAAGAAAACAGAAAATCTCCAAGCGCTCATGCGGCAGTGCGGATACGCACCCTCACGCAACCGCTACCGTGAAGAGAGTTTTGTTCGCCGCGCGGGAGGAGGCGAATTTCCCCGTTTTCACGTCTACGCGGATGACCGTGGGCCGGAATGGGTCCTAGACCTGCATCTTGACCAGCGGAGTCCCAGTTACGGGGGCACGCGCGCCCATGGCGGCGAGCACACAGGTCCCGTAATTGAGGCCGAGGTAGAGCGTATAAGACACATTCTGGTATAATAGAGATATGGACACAGATCACAAATGCAAGACATGTCACGGCGTGTGCGCAGGATCCGCCTGCCCAGAATGCGGCCACGAGACTGACGACCACTCGCACGGGGAGGAGTGCCCTTCATGCTCCACTGGCACCCTCCATATTCAATGCGCAGGCTGCACAAAGGCAGAGGGGCACTGCACGTGCTCATCAGTGACCAAGCTGGACGTATAAACACGCGTTTTCTCACGCACCAAAAAATCCCTCGCAGTGAGGGATTTTTTGGTGGACCCGCCTTGAAAGGCGCCTAAGCATCTTACAAGACAGGGCCGCTGAAGATTGTTAGCATAATTTGCTAAGTGGGTTCCCGCAGGACTCCCGCACCAGTGTGCGGGCATTTTCATAGCACCTGAACGAATCAGCATACTACGCCTCTATGGGGATCCCTTGGAACTAATAAGCTAAATCTTTATAGCGAACCCATAAGGTCCGCTTCTAGTGTACCGCTACTCCAGAATGCCGTCCAGATTTACGTCATACAGAATTGCTTCCTGGACCAGGCGGTAGTTGAGTAACTCGTGTGTATCAAACCAAATACCAATCTCTCTCTTGGCCTCCCCTGGCGCGTCCGTGCAGTGCACAACATTTCGCACCGCTCTTCCATCAAGATTCGCTGTAAGGTACGAATCAATGGTAAGGTCTCCCCGAATAGTTCCCACGTCGGACTTTGCTGGCTCTGTTGGCCCGGCAAGCTTCTTTACCACCTCCACCGCGTGGGCACCCTCAACAACCATGGCAACAATAGGCCCAGAAGTAATGTAACGAATAACCGTCTCAATAATGTCTTTACCGTATTCAACCGCGGACTTAACAGGCTCCTCTCCCCGCTCCTTCAAACCGCCAATCAACGTGGCCCCTTTTTCTTCATACCACTCCTCTGTCTTACCATAGTGCTCAACCGCCCGCTCCCTGTCTGGCATAACTAACTTAAGACCCACTATCTTAAGCCCAGTTCGTTCCACCCGCCTTATGACTTCGCCAATAAGTGAGCGTTGTACGCCGTCAGGCTTGATGAGTACCAGCGTTCGTTCCTTTTTTGGATGATCCATCTTTAGATTTCCGATTTAGGGTTATGATTTCAGTTTCCTGGAAACTTTATTGTACGAGAAAGACTACCGCCGCGCAACGCATTACTCAAACCGCCAAACAACGTCTCCGTGTTCATCTGTGCGCAACACTACCGCGCCAGCCTCCTTCAGACGCGCGATAACCTCGTCTGAGGGATGACCATAGCTGTTCTCACCCACAGAAATGACCGCAACCTCTGGTTGTGCCGCGGCAAGAAAGGCGCGGGACGTAGCATTGCGTGATCCTTGGTGCCCCACTTTAAGAACATCAATATCCTCTATGCTCCCGGCAGCAAGCAGTTCTCTCTCAATCCCCTCCTCCACGTCACC
>CAZPCT010000042.1:0-22733 GCA_964585325.1 uncultured Candidatus Saccharibacteria bacterium | reverse complement strand
AAGCCAGTCGGCCGTGCGGATCACATCAAGGTTGTGTTCAATCACAAGAATGGTGTTCCCTTTGTTCTTAAGCCGGTGAAGCACGTTCAGCAGCTTGTTAATGTCATCAAAATGGAGGCCCGTGGTCGGCTCGTCCAAAATATAGAGCGTGTGACCCGTGTCCTTCTTTGCAAGTTCTGTGGCCAGCTTTATCCGCTGCGCCTCACCCCCAGAAAGAGTGGTTGCACTCTGCCCTAATTCCATATACGCGAGCCCCACATCAAAGAGTGTTTTTAGCTTGCGCCGTATGGTGGGGATGTTTTTAAAGAATTCCAGCCCCTCCTCAACCGTCATGGCAAGCACATCCGCTATAGTCTTGCCTTTATACGTTATCTCAAGCGCCTCTTGGTTATAGCGCGTGCCATGACACTCCTCACACTCAACGTACAGATCGGGGAGAAAGTGCATCTCAATCTTTTTAACCCCCTGCCCCTCGCACTCCTCACACCGTCCACCTTTCACGTTAAAACTGAACCGCCCTACTTTGTAGCCACGCACCTGCGCCTCTTTTGTCTGCGCAAAGAGCTCTCTAATGGGCGTAAAGACGCCTGTGTAGGTGGCGGGGTTGGACCGCGGCGTGCGGCCAATGGGTGACTGGTCTATCACAATAACCTTGTCCAGTTGGTGTTTTCCCTTGATGCGTGTGTGTGCGCCCGGCTCCGCCTTTGCGCCGTAAAAATGCTGTAGAAGCGCGCGGGCAAGAATGGTGTTCATCAATGTTGACTTGCCAGAGCCGGAAACGCCCGTAATAGCCACAAACTGCTCAAGCGGAATAGCCACCGTAACGTTCTTTAAATTGTTTTCTTTGGCACCCTTTATGATAAGTTTGGGTGTGTTCTTAGTGACCGCGTGCCGGGATGACTGGACCACAATCTCCTTGGTGCCCGAAAGGTACTGCCCCGTGATGGACGCGGCCTTTTTGAGCTCAAGCGGCGTGCCTTCAAACACAATCTCGCCGCCGTGCTTACCGGCCCCCGGCCCCACCTCAACAACCCAGTCAGCCTCTTCTATAGTCTGTTCATCGTGCTCCACCACAATAACGGTATTGCCCAGATCCCGCAGGTTCTTAAGCGTCTTAATGAGCCGCTCTTGGTCACGCTGATGCAACCCAATAGAGGGCTCGTCAAGAATATAAAGCACGCCCGTGAGCCCTGAACCTATCTGAGTAGCCAGGCGAATACGCTGTGCTTCTCCTCCAGAAAGCGTGCTAGCGCTTCGTATGAGCGTAAGATAGGAAAGCCCCACGTCCATAAGAAACGTGAGACGGGCTGCCACCTCTTTCACTATCGGTTCTGCTATATGCCTCTCTGTTGCCGTCAGCTCCGTGTCCTTCATAAACGAACCAAAGAAGCTGTGTGCCTCCCCAATACTTATTTCAGATACCCAGTCTATGGTACGTCCTCCCACCTTTACACTGAGCGCTTCTTTTCGCAGACGCTTCCCTCCACACATGGGGCATGTACGCTCAATCATATATTCCTCAATTTCCTTTCTGGTATGTTCCGATTCAGTTTCGTGGTACCGGCGCATAAGATTAGGCACTACACCTTCGTATTTTCGGGGGATAGTAAACGTCCCTGCATACGGCGACTCGTGCCCGCGCATAACAATGTCCACTACCTCTTTGGGAAGCTCCTTCACGGGCGTATGTAAAGAAAAGTCTGCTTTATCAGCAAGTTTGCGGAGCTGGCGCAAATACCAGCTCTGGCGTCCTACGCGGTGGGAGGCCGTTGACCACGCATGTACCGCCCCTTCCGCAAGGGTGAGATCACTATTTGGAATGACGCGACCCGCATCAATTTCCTGGGTGTAGCCCAGACCCGAACAGTGGGGGCACGCGCCGTGAGGTGAGTTAAATGAGAAGGTGCGTGGCTCAATGTCCGGCAGATTGATAGAGCAATGCACACACGCAAAACTTTGTGAAAAGATGTGCTCTTCATTCTTGTCTTCAAGCGCCACGTATACCACCCCTTCGCCCATACCTATACCCTGCTCCACCGACTCTGAGACGCGGGCGCGTTCGTCTTTCTTGCCTTCAAGTCCCAGCTCTACACGGTCAATGACTACATCAATCTTGTGACGTTTGTAACGCTCAAGTTCAAGCTCTTGCGCGTCTGAGACGAGCATGACCGTGCCGTCCACTCGCACCCGCGGATAGCCGGCGGCTGCCACCTTCTCAAACACCGCCTTATGCTCCCCTTTCTGGTCTTTAATGAGCGGCGAGAGGATCATAAGCTTGGTGCCTCTTTTGTGCTCTAGTATCTGCTCTGTAATCTGCTGCACCGTCTGGCGTGCGACCGCACGGCCGCATTCGGGGCAATGAGGCGTACCTACGCGGGCAAACAGAAGCCGGAGATAGTCGTGTATCTCCGTGATGGTCCCCACAGTTGAGCGGGGATTTTTAGAAACGCTTTTCTGGTCTATGGAGATGGCCGGGGAGAGGCCGTCTATGGCGTCCACGTCCGGCTTGTCCATAATGCCCAAAAACTGCCGGGCGTAAGCAGAGAGTGACTCTACGTACCGGCGCTGGCCTTCCGCGTAGATGGTGTCAAACGCAAGTGATGACTTTCCTGAGCCAGAGATGCCCGAAATGACCACCAGTTTGTTTTTGGGAATATCCAGACTGACGTTCTTGAGGTTATGCACCCGCGCGCCCTTGATTGTGATTTTATCCGTCATGGTGTTGGTTCTGGGCCTGCCAAAAGGCCTAGATTTCTTTATGAAATGCGCCTTAGTATAGCGGGTTTTTGGCGTATTTTCAAGGTTTAGTAAGTACGTTACACTTCTCCATTATGGCTGTGGAAGAGAAACAACTTAAAGACATTCCGCTTGAACCCGGCGTCTACCTGTTCAAAGACAAGAACGGCAAGATTATTTACGTAGGCAAGTCAGCCACGCTCCGCGCGCGGGTACGCTCGTATTTCAGAGAGAGCACGACGTTCTATAATGCAGCCAAGCGAAAAATGGTAGATGAGATACGGGGTGTTGAGATTATAGAGACGAACAGTGAAATAGAAGCCTTGGTAAAAGAAGCAGAGCTCATTAAGCGGCTAAAGCCAAAGTTCAACCGTCTTATGCGCGACAGCAAAAACTACCTTTTTGTGGCGGTCACTAAAGAGGAGTGGCCGCGCATCTATACCACGCACCAACCCCAAGGAGACGCGGAACCCGCCCAGTACATTGGGCCATTTACAGACGCGAAGGCGCTCAAGCGCACACTCCGGCTGCTCCGCCGTATTTTTCCCTATCTTATTTCCACGCGCACCCGCAGACTGGACGTACAGCTGGGCCTCGCACCGGATAAGGAAAAGATACGCAAGACGTCATACCGCAGGAACATTGCGTCAATACGGCGCGTTCTCACGGGTAACTCTCAGGTGGTGCTGAAGGATCTAGAGAAAAAAATAAAGGAAGCTGCTAAAAAAGAGCGCTTTGAAGAGGCTGCGCTGCTGACGCGGCAGCATGACAACCTTCAAAAAGTAATAGACCACGCGCATGTACTGACAGAGGAAAAGGTGTTCGTTCCCTCTATCTTCAAAGACATTGAGCCGAACTTCCGCCTACTGGGTCTCAAGGAGGACCCCAGCCGTATTGAGGCGTATGACATCTCAAACATCCACGGCAAACAAGCAGTGGGCTCCATGGTCGTTTTTACCCGCGACCGAGAAGGGCGGTACGGGCCAGACAAGGACGCGTACCGCAAGTTCAAGATAAAAACGGTACAGGGGAGCAACGACGTTGCTATGATGCGTGAAGTGCTTGAGCGTAGATTCAGGAGAAAGGAAGAGGGCGAAGAGAGTTGGCCGGAACCCGGTCTTATTGTTATTGACGGCGGGCGTACGCAGCTGGGCGCCGCGCTTGGCGCGCTCACAAAACAGCGCGTGGATCACATTCCCGTCATCGCGCTTGCCAAGAAAAAGGAGGAGATTTACTTTCCTGAACGGGTAAGCCCCGTGAGGGCTCAGAATCTGGGCAACGCGATGCTCAATCTACTCACTGCTCTACGTGACGAGACACACAGGTTCGCACTTTCTTATCATAGACATCTCCACCGGAAGGAGACATTTGAATAAAAAAAGTCACTGCTTCCTTTTATTACCGCTTTCTCTGCCCGTATCTCAGAGCCTCCATAAGGCTCTTGTCCGCTTATTATGTTGTGAAGACAAGGTTTCCTTGCTACTATGAAGGTAATAATGAGACGGCTTCTAGTGACACTTGTGGCAAACGCGCTTGGTTTGTGGATCGCGTTCAAGCTTATTGACGGTTTTCAATTCACGGGAGGCCTCCTTGAGATTGCGCTTGCCGCGGTTGTCTTTGCGCTTATCAATTGGCTGATGCGCCCCGCGGTAAAGCTGCTGTTCGGCCCCGTCATCTTGCTCACACTGGGTCTCTTTATTGTAGTCATTAATATGGGCATGCTCTGGCTCCTTGACTGGATTACGCCTTCTCTAGTAATCTTAGACCTCACTGCACTGTTTCTGGGGACCCTGGTTATAGGGCTGGTAAACCTGCTTCTCTCCCCCATCAAATCACACGGGGAGTAACCCCAGCGCCTTTGGCCAGGATTCCGGTCAAAACATCGGGATGTATACCTGCTAAACTGACTAACTCAATTATGATCATAGATATTGCACAAATTGTGGTAGCCGTGGCCCTTATTGTGGTCATTCTTATGCAACGCCAAAGCGCCGGCCTTTCCGGTGCTTTCGGCGGCGGCGGTAATGAATTTTATCATCAGCGCCGGGGCTCTGAAAGAACATTTTTCCGCGCCACTATCGCACTCGCTATTCTTTTCTTTGTTCTGGCTCTGCTCAACATTGCTGGACTCTAACGTTTCATGGATCTTAACGTACGCGACGCCATTGCGTCTCTTCCGCAGCAACTCATTGCCGAACGCACTCTTATACACGGAGAAGCCATCTCGCGTGAGCATAAAAAAATAGTGGTGTGCGGTATGGGTGGCTCGGGTGTTGTGGGTGACTTTTTGCGCACCCTCTATCCCCACCACAACATCACTGTGCATAAGGACTATGGCCTGCCCCACCCTGGGGACAGGGAGACGTTGTATCTTATTGTCTCTTATTCCGGGGAGACCCGGGAAACACTGAGTGTATATGACAAGGTGCTCTCACAGGGCCTTGCCTGCGGTGTGGTGACAGGTGGAGGCGCACTGCGTGCCCGTGCTGAAGAAGCTCGCACGCCACACGTCATCATCCCCCACACACCTCTTCCTGCGCGTTTTAATCTGGGCGCTCTTCTTAGCGCCTCCCTTACCATTCTTCAGCACACAGGAGCAGCGATGGACGCGCCTAGCAAACTTTTTGAAACACTCACAGATACGCTGACTGTAAATCAAGAAAAACAAGGGGGCGCGCTGGCAGACACGCTTGCAAACAAAACCATCCTTCTCTATACACCCACCGGATTACACGCACTTGGCGTGTTCTGGAAAATGATGCTCAACGAGACAGCAGGGGTCCCCGCGTTTGTGAGCCCACTACCCGAAGCGTTGCACAATGAACTTGAATCCATTGACGCTCTTGCGGCTCCGCACCTTCTCCTCTTGCAAAATCCTAAAGAAGATAGTAGACTGCGGGAGCACATAGAGGCTCTCGTGCGCCTTGCAGAGGCACGCAGCTGGGACACCACAACCATTTCTCTTGAGAACGGACCACTGGTACGTGCTATTGTGAACGCTGTTATTTTTGCAGATTGGACAGCCTGCGCACTGGCTGAGCGCCGTAACGTTGACCCTTTTGCCGCTCCAGTTATTGAGGAGCTCAAAGGCATGCTTTCTTAGAAAAGATGGCCCAAGACGGATTTATTACCCTATCGTAGTCGCAAAGGCAGACATATAAAACATGCGGACGTGGCGGAATTGGCAGACGCGCTGGCTTCAGGAGCCAGTGACCGCAAGGTCGTGGAGGTTCGACTCCTCTCGTCCGCACCCCATCAATTTTTACTCTTTACTATTCAACGGGCATACCCGCGTGAGTATTAAGTAGTGACAGTTGAAAAACAACTAACTCATTTATGACAACGAATACACAACCAAAGAAGCGTTCTTCGCGTGGAAAAGGCCATAAGAAATCCGGCTCCGCAGACAGTAAACGCTCACAACCTAAAAACAACGCCAGACAGTCTGAACGAAACCCTGACGCGGTCCATATTATTCCGCTTGGGGGTTTTGAAGAAGTCGGGCGCAACATGATGCTCTTTGAATACAAAGATGACATCATGATTATTGACATGGGTCTTCAGTTTCCAGAAGACGAGACGCCGGGCATTGATTACATCATTCCCAATATTTCCTACTTAAAAGGAAAGGAGAAAAAGATCCGGGGCGTACTTATCACGCACGGACACTTTGACCATATAGGCGCCATCCCCCAGCTCATTGGCGAACTGGGCAATCCAACTATTTACTGCACTAATTTGACGGCGGCCGTTATTGAAAGGCGGCAGGAAGACTACAAGACCGCGCCTAAACTGGACATTGAGCACATACACGAAAATTCTAAGATTAAGCTGGGTGCCTTTGAGGTTGAATTCTTCCCCGTAGCCCACAACATCCCAGAAGGCGTGGGTATGGAAATAAAAACCCCCATGGGGAGCATTGTTCACCCGGGCGAGTTTAAATTCCACTACGACCGCGAGCTCAAGCCTGTGGGCGTGGAGGCGTTTAAGGAACTGGGTAAAAAGAACATAAAACTGTTGATGCTGGACAGCACAAACGCGGAGATACCCGGCCGCTCCGTTCCTGAATGGAAAGTGGAGGAAGAGATACGGCGTCTTATTAACGACGCGCCTGGACGTGTTGTGGTAGCAACATTTGCCTCTCTCTTGGACCGTCTTTCCCAAATAGCAAACATTGCAGGTGAGCTAGGACGGAAAGTGGTGGTCAACGGCAGATCTATGGAGGCGAACTTTGCCATTGCGCAAAAGCTTGGTCTTATCAACCTGCCTAAAGGCTCTGTCATTTCTGTGAAGGAAATGCACAAGTACCACCCAAAGAAAGTCCTTATACTTATTACAGGCGCGCAAGGGGAAGAGTACGCGGGTCTCACCCGTGTGGCGAACGGCACGCACCGGGATATCAAGGCAGGCAAGGATGACTCCATCATCTTTTCGTCCTCTGTGGTGCCCGGGAACGAAAAAGCTACCCAGACGCTGCGGGACGGCCTGGCCCGCCAGGGTGCCGCCGTCTACCACTACCGTAACCTGGACATCCACTCAGGAGGGCACGCCAAACAGGATGAGCTGATTGACACTATGAAGTGGGTAGCCCCCGAATACTTTATGCCTATTCACGGGTACTATTTTATGCGTACAGTGAACAAGCAGAACGCTGTTGAGGCGGGTATTCCAGAAGAGAAAATAGTTATGGGCGACAACGGACAAGTGATTGAGGTTGGGCCCGACTACATTAAAACCCTGAAAGAGAAAGTGCCCACCGACTACGTCATGGTTGACGGGCTGGGTGTAGGTGACGTAGGTACCGTGGTGCTCCGTGACCGGCAGCATCTTGCCGAAGACGGTATGTTTGTGGTTATTACCGTGATTAACAAGAGTACCGGGAAAGTAGTGGGGAACCCAGACATCATTTCACGTGGATTCGTCTACCTGCGGGAGTCAAAAGAGCTTCTGCGTGATGTACGCAAAAAGACAAAGCAGATTGTAGAATCAGATACCTCGGGCAGCGGTACGTTCAACGAAGACATTCTAAAAGAAAACATTAGAAAAAAGATTGGGCAGTACTTGTATACAAAGACGCAGCGCCGGCCTATGCTGCTTCCGGTGATTATAGAGGTATAGCGTCAGCTTATAGCTACTAGCTTCACCAGCTTCTTAGTGTGAAAACGAACAGCCCCCGAACCGCATCACGCGGCCGGGGGCTTTTCGTCGAGCATGTCGCAGAAGAACACGAGCAGGGGTGGAGGGCCAGGAGAAAAGTCCTCCAGAAGTTCTTCCAGCGACTTCTTCTCCAGCTCTCTCAACTCCGCCCATTCAGGCGAGATGTACATCTCGCCCTCCTGAGGAGCGTCCGTGCTCTGCACTGGAGGATCAGGATTCATAATCCCCCACCGGGTTCCCAAAAGCATAATCACCTTCTTTTCAGCGACGATTCGACGATCGGAACGTGGTCATAAAATACACGAAAAATGCCTACCCAGTCAAGTCCCTGACGTTCCGGACTATCGTCTCTATCTCCTTTTGCTTGCGCCGCACAGTCTCCGCGTCGTTTCCCTCAACGCTCAGACGCCACACCTGCTCCGTGTTGCTTTTGCGAATGTTGAACCACCACGTTTTGAACTCCACTGTCATCCCGTCCCGGGCGCTCGTCTTGCCCCCAAAATGACGGCGCAACACTCTCATGACCGTCTGTTCGGTGCCCGGTTCGTACGGCACCGAACGCTCAGGAAGCGTAACGTACCGGTTAAATGGGGCAATAAGCTCAGACAACTTTTCGTCACGTTGGTGGAGTATGTGCAGAAGCTTCATGAGCGCAAAAATACCGCCGTCCCAGTAGTCAAACTGCTTAAAAAAGTAGTGACCGCTCCGTTCAGCACCCAGCACCGCCCGGTGTTTTTTCATACATGGCCCCACATTCGTACGGCCCACTGGCGACCGGTATGCACGCCCTCCTACCTCGTGTGCCACTTCTTCAACCACCCTGCTCATAGGCTCCGTTATAACCACGTTCTTCCAACCCTGCGTTTTGGGAAGATAATAGGACGCAAAAAGCGCGGCTGTATGGTCCGGCGGAACAACCGCGCCCGTCTCATCAAAAAAAACAACCCTGTCGCCGTCTCCGTCAAAGAGCACGCCGCAGTCATAACGGCCGCGTGAGACCAGGTGCGAAATTGATCCCCACGCCTCCTCCGCAAGAGGGTTGGGGCCGTGCCCCGGAAACGAGCCGTCCGGTTTTTCATTGAGCGTATCAAACGAAACACCCAGATTACTTAGAATATCGTTAAGAAACACGCTTGCCGTACCGCTTGAATAATCAACCGCTACGCGCAGAGATGTTTTCTTTGTCTGGCCGCCGTATGCGCGGGTAAGTTCCTTTACGTACGCGTGCTCCTCTTTCTCAACACTCACGCGCCGGCCTCGTTTTTGGTGGGGCACACTCAACACCCGCGGGATGTCGTCTTTCACCCATTCTTCCAGCTCCTCCAGTCCAGCGCCCTGTGCTACCGGGTCGCCCGTTTTTCCCGAATATAGCTTAAAGCCGTTCTCACCCGCCGGGTTATGAGACGCTGTCACCATTATCGCGTCGTATTTTTTTGTACGTGCCATCCACGCCACAAATGGCGTGGTGGTAAGCCCCGCATCCAGCACATCAATCCCGTGGGCAAAAAATTCCTCCGCCAGGGCGCGCGCAAGCAGCGGTGTGGAGAAGCGGGCATCCTGTCCAACAACCACTTTTCTGGGGGCCTGCTGACTGATGAACGCCCGCGCCAATAGCCGCGCGAACCGTTCATCTATGAGCGAAGGATACGGGCCCCGTATGTCGTACGCGCCAAACGGTGAAGGGCCAATGGGGGCTCCCTCACCGTCTGGTGGTTCAGATGAGAAAAGATCGCGCGCAGCGTCTAAAAATGCCATATTTCTTAGTATACCAGAGAGTTGACCCCTTGACGCATTGTTGCTACACTACGCGTGATACTATGGCGACCCCAATGTACGAAATTTTTACTATTGTCCGCCCCAGCCTCTCAGAAGAAGAGGTTGCTTCATTTGTAGAGGAGCTTGAAAAGCGGATTGAAGATGGGACCACCGGCGCGTCCGTTGTAGGACGAAAGGTGGAGCGCGACCAGACACTCGCGTACCCTATTAGCAAGCAGCTACGGGGTCATTTTGTGCATCTTGAAGTACACGTAACAAGTGGCGAGGAGCTCTCAGAGGAGACGAGCAGGGAGATGCAGCACAACGAGCATGTCTTGCGGTATCTCCTGTTCCGCAAGAGCCCTGAGCTCGTACGCACCTATAGCTCAGAAACATCTGTTATTGACCGTATGCGTACGCAACAGCCAGGCACCAAAGACACAGGTGACCACAAACGTGCCCCAGCGCCCCCCGCGCCAGAAGAGAAGGGGGAAATGGACGTGGCTGAAGTAGACAAAAAGATTGAGGAACTGATCAACTAACTATGGATCTCAACCGAGCAATTATTATTGGACGTCTGACCGGAGACCCGGAAGTCCGGGCTCTCCCCTCCGGGCAGTCTGTGGCAAACTTTTCCGTTGCCACCAATCGTGTCTGGACGGACAAGGCGGGGACAAAACAGGAAGACGTGGAGTTTCACAACGTAGTCACGTTCGGCCGCCTGGCAGATGTCGCCTCGCGCTACCTTGCTAAAGGAGGCCTCGTGATGATAGAGGGACGCATTCAAACACGCAGCTGGGAAGACCAGAGCGGCACCCGTAAGTACAGAACAGAAATCATTGCGGAAGGCCTGCAGTTGGGCCCCCGTAGTGCTGGTGGAGGCGGGGCTTCTCCTGACCGGGCACCTAAAAAAGATGCTGACACACAGGACAGTGAAGAGGACATTCCGGTTATTGATAAAGACGAAGATATTAACACAGACGATATCCCATTCTAATTATGGAACAGAAACAATGCCATTTCTGCGTGAATAATTCCGCAAAAGTTGACTGGAAGAACGTAGAACAGCTTAAAACTTTCCTCACGTATCAATATAAAATAGGTCCCCGTTCTAGGACGGGCCTTTGTGCTAAGCACCAGCGCCGTGTTGCGCGCGCCATCAAGAGAGCCCGCATTGCCGCGCTGCTCCCCTTCACCCCCGTTCAGCGAGATCTCTAGACAGAGGCCACCGCGCAACCAAAAAAGAGTCCACCATCTGGCGGACTCTTTTTTGGTTTATTCTTCCGCTGTGGGTTTTTCCCCTGCAGCTACTTTCTGGGCCGCTTTGCGTATCTCCTCTACCAGCTTCTTTTCCAGCTTAGGATTCTTTTTAATATACTCCTTTGAGTTGTCTATGCCCTGCCCCAACTGCTCCCCTTCATAGTTGTACCACGCACCTGCTTTTTCAATGACGCCGTAGCGCGCTCCCGTCTGGATAATGTCGCCCAGGCGCGAAATACCTTCGTTATACATAATGTCAAATTCTGCCGTGCGGAAGGGTGGCGCCACCTTGTTCTTGACCACTTTGACATGTACACGGTTCCCCACAATCTCTTCTCCACTTTTAAGCTGAGCTCTGCGGCGAATGTCTAGCCGTACAGAAGAGAAAAATTTGAGCGCGTTCCCGCCCGGTGTCGTCTCTGGATTTCCAAACATAATGCCTATTTTCATTCGTATCTGGTTTGTGAAAATAACAATGGTCCCGCTCTTTGCCATAAGGTTGGTTATCTTCCTGAGCGCTTTTGACATCAGCCGTGCTTGCAGGCCAACCTGCTGGTCTCCCATCTCCCCCTCTATTTCGGCCCGGGGGGTAAGTGCCGCAACTGAGTCTATGACAATGACATCAACGGCGCCAGAGCGAACCAGCGTTTCCACAATGTCCAGTGCCTGCTCACCCGTGTCTGGTTGTGATATTAAAAGTTCATCAATGTTCACTCCTATCCGGCGGGCATACTCGGGGTCCAGTGCGTGCTCAGCGTCAACAAACGCGGCGGTGCCGCCCTGCTTTTGTGCCTCCGCAATAACATGGAGCGTCAATGTCGTCTTACCTGAGCTTTCTGGCCCAAACACCTCAATAACACGCCCGCGGGGAAAACCCCCCACTCCCAGCGCCAGGTCCAGAGAGAGCGAGCCGGAAGGAACAGCGTCAACATCCACCTTCTTCGCCTCGCCCAACTTCATAATGGATCCTTCCCCAAACTTTGTCTTTATCTCCTTTACCATCTGCTCAATCTTTTTGATGTCTCTCTTGCCTTCCTCCTTGGGATCCTTTTTTGTTGTATTTTTCTTTGCCATAATTGTCTCTCTCTTGATGTAGTTATGCCTATGAATTCCAGCTGGGGTACCCTGACCACAGCGCTATTTCTATTGGTCTTCCGTACCAGTGGCGGTGGTGGTGCCTGTATCCACCGGTGCTGGTACCGGTTGGGGCAGCAACGAGCGTACTGGTTCCTGATAAATGACTGTACGTTCCACAGTAGTACGCTGTCCAAACCTGCTTACCGCTGCAATGTCCAACGTATTAATACCCGGAAGGAGCTCAATGGTCCTGCTGAACATTCCGTTGGGGCCCACCTGAACAGCTTGGTTGTTAAGAAGGAGCGTTATACCCGCGTCTGTCGTGCCAGAAAGGGTGATGGTGCTCTCTTGCGTGATTGTCTCTACCTGAGCAGGAGAGGTGACCACCAATGCCGGCGTGGCAAACACAATACTTAGTTGGTAGATAATGTAGCCAAGCACCGCAAGGAACACCACCCCTGCCGCAACGCGACGTGTGACGCGCGTTGCCACACGCCCTCCCTGCGCACGCCAAGAGCTCTTAGAGCGTTCGTGCGAGGAGCGCAACACTGAAGAGCGGCGCATACCGCCCGCACCCTCACTATCTGCTTCGTACCAGGCAACAATCCTGTCCGCGTCCATACCCAATGCCTCCGCGTAGCGCCGGATAAATCCTTTAGTATAGACAGGCGAGGGCAGCGCGTGCCACTGACTTTTTTCAATCTTTATAAGGTGCTTGGTGGGTACCTGGATCTGCTGAGAAAGCTCCTCACGACTTACGTTGAGCAGTCGTCGCCGTTCCTGAAGGATGGCTCCTATGTCGTGCGTATCTTCTCCCTGTGTCATACCAGAGAGCATAGCATATCTGACCCTCTCACCACACGGTCAGTCCTATACCATCTCACTTTCGTCCATGTCATCCTCGTCTGTGCTACTGTATTCTCCGCCCACGTCTTCTTTGGATACATACACGTCCCGTGGTTTAGCCCCATCAGGTGGGCCCACTACGCCCGCCTCCTCCAACATATCCAAGAGCCGTGCCGCGCGGGCATATCCCACTCGCAATCTCCGCTGCAGCATAGAGGCAGATGCCTTGCCACGGGAAATGACCAGTTCTTTTGCTTCTGTAAAGAGTTCGTCCTCATGCTCTGCTCCCTGTGAAAATTTCTCAAGGTCAATAGAGGAACGTGGGCCCTCGCTCCCACCGCCGTCCATTGCATTGGCTAGTTGTGATTCCCCCTCCTCGCGTGCCGGCGAGGCTGTCTTGTCTGCTTGATCGCGCAAAAACGCAACCACCTCTTTCACCTCTTTGTCAGAGACGAATGTTCCCTGCACACGCTTTGGTTTTGGGGAGTCCGCCGCCTGAAAAAGCATGTCTCCATTCCCCATCAGCTTCTCCGCGCCTGACTGGTCAATAATAGTACGGGAGTCCACCTGCGACGCCACTTGGAAGGCCATACGCGTGGTTATGTTCGCCTTAATAAGGCCCGTGATAACCTCTACAGACGGGCGCTGAGTTGAAAGCACAAGGTGGATGCCCACCGCGCGGGCCATCTGTGCTAGACGCACAATTGCACCCTCAACCTCACGCCCGTGCACAGCCATAAGGTCCGCCAGCTCATCCACCACCACTACAATATACGGCATAAATTCACGAGCTTGGCGCACTTCTTTGTCCTGGTTATAGCTTGCAATATCCCGGGCACCTTTTTCAGCAAGTACCTCATACCTTCGTTCCATTTCAGAAACCGCCCATTTAAGCGCCGCAAGCGCTTTTTTAGGTTCCGTGATAACCGGGGTGAGGAGGTGAGGAATACCGTTGTATGGCGTAAGTTCCACGCGCTTAGGGTCTATCATAAGAAAACGCAACAACTCTGGAGCGTGCTGGTATAAAAAAGTGATAAGCATGGAGTTTATGGCCACAGACTTACCCGATCCTGTAGCTCCCGCAACGAGTAAGTGCGGCATCTTGGTAAGTGATGCCCAGTATGGCGCGCCAGATACGTCCCGGCCGGCGGCAATGGAAAGGGGGCGAGCGGCAGACTCATCAAACTCCTCAAGCATAGCCCGTAGACGCACCGTCATAGACTTTTCATTTGGCACCTCAATACCCACCAGCGACTTACCGGGGATGGGCGCTTCAATGCGAAGAGGTGAGGCCGCGAGGGAGAGCGCAAGATCAGAGTGAAGTGCACGTATTTTTGAGAGACGCACGCCGGCCGCCGGCTTTAGCGTAAACTGTGTGACGGAGGGACCCACGTTCACCTCTGCCATTTCCACGGGGATGCCAAAGTTCTCAAGTGTCTTCTGTATCACCACCGCGTTTGCTTTTATGTCATGTGCCTGCGGTGCGCCCGTCTCTTTTTCAAGTAGATCTACCGGTGGGAACAGGTAGTCTTTTGACACCGGAATAATGTTGAATCCCGCGCCAGCAGCAACCGCCGTGCCTTTCTTTTCCTTTTCTTCACCGTTCTGAGACTGATTGACACTCACCGTCTCTTCAGCGGGTTTTGGTTTTACCGGCACGGCTCCCTTCACCTTCTTAGCGGCGCCCGTTACCGTCTCAATAAGCCCCTTCTCCTGCACTATTTTTTTGCCAAACACTTTATTTCCTTCCTCGTCTTCGCCCGTAGACACAATAAGTTCACGCGCATACGAACGGAGCGGTATACGGAACGTCACGAGTACGCCGCTCACCAACACGGCCAGCAGAAACACCACGGCGCCCCATATACCTACCGAGCGCTCAAACGGGAGTGAGACAACGTATCCTATCCACCCTCCCAACCTGCTCTCAGGCGTGCCAAATACGCCTATCAGCCCCAATAAACTAAGGAGCACTAGTGTGCTGCCCAAAATGGCGGTCCCCACCACTTTGGGTTTGTGTGAGAGCAAAATGTAGAGCGCAGCCATAAAAAGGATAAGCGGGAACAAAAACGCCCCTCTACCAAAAAGGAAGTGAGAGGCAGCAACTATTTTTTCAGATAAAAACCCAGACGCCCCAAAAAAGGCGAGTACAATGATAATGACGAACGCCAGAAGTACCACACCAATGATACTGCCCAGCACCTCGTGTTCTAGCACAAACCACGTCCGCTCCTTGGGTTCCTTGTTTTTGGGCGGTCTGCCCCGTTTTTTCTTGTTTGCCATGGGAGAAATGCGTCTCTGTGTAACTCTATTTTAACACACAAGAATGGCGTAAAAAAGCGAAGAACCCACAGTTTTTGTGGGTTCGGGTATACGTTTTTTGGGAGCGCCGGACCCGGCAGCGGCGCTCCCCCAGGTGCCTACCCCGAACAGGCGATGTGCGCGAGCATCTCCGCCTCGCTCAGCCCGCTGTAGTCGGCGAGATGCCGGATGTTTGCCAATGACGTGGGCTTGGCTTCCTTGTTCTGATCAGGTGCGAGCGTCTCTGGCAATGCACCCCCAAAGCCGCACGGGACCCACTTACCTTCGTTCATAGCGTACCTCCCGGAAGAAGGCGTCAAAGGTGGGACTCGGGTAGCGCGCCATGAAGATGAGCACGGGCAATGTAGTGATACTCCCGTCATCTCCAATTCTGCGCCATACGTGGAACGTTTCGGGAGCGGAGGCGCAGTGGTTCACTTCCTTGATCAGACGCAGTACGTCTTCAATCGTGATGACGTACTTGCCGAAGGTCTCGTCCCTGCCCAGAGCCGTAACGAGGGCTCCGGTATCAGTGAGACCTGGGGCGGCTAGGGCCACCGTGTCGCCTGGAAACGGCACACACGGGGCATGCTCCGGGTTCGGCGCGTCAAGAGGCGTGACGCTCGCGATCACTCGTCCGTCCGGTGGCAGTTGCCCCGGCGGCAACTGCGCGAAGGCGGGCGCTGAAAACGTCCCCAGAACCAAAAGAGCAAATAGCGTCTTCATGCACCCTCCAGTGTGTTGAGTAGTGGCCCGTGTGGGCCGTTGCATGTTCTGCTTATTTTCAGTATACCATATATGCGCTTTTCCACAGCTTTTTCACATATTGCGTTGTTCTTTGGGCCGCTCCTGCTACGCTGGGGGAGCAAGCCGCGGTACAACCCACAAGCACGGAGGTGATTACCATGCAGCGCACGCTGCAGCATGGCGACGGCAACGACGGAATCTCGTGGTAGCCGTCACAAGACCCGACGTGCGGGGAAATGGCCGGGAAACCGGTCATGAGGTGAGGGCTTGCGCCCTTCCTCGCTACGGGCGATCGTCGTACTGTCGCCCTACCACGGCAGCAGGGCTTCGGTCCTGAGCACACCCCGGGAGGGGCGCACCCGCGCCCCTACCCGGTTCATTTTTTTATATGCCAAAAAAGTTTATATAAAAGCAGCAGCCCCGGGGTGCGGGGCTGTGGGTGAGAGGGAGAGAAGGCGCGACCCGTAGGGGTGCAAGTTCGGCGATTGCCACACCAGACTTTGTAAAGCTCCCGTAGAAGCTTTTGTAGGCCCAGCGTAGACAACGCCATTCAGTTGGCTGCGCGATCGCGCCTCAGTTCTCCCTCGTCAGTACTGACTCTGCACTCTAGGCTTGTGTCACCCTCCGGTGACTCATGCGTCCCCTTCAAGGGAGCAGCCCAGCGTAGTGAGTCCAAGCACTGACAGGTACTACGTATAGTATAACAAAAATTGCCCGCTTTGTCTCCCCCTGCACCAAAACGATATCCTAAAACCGGCAGCCTAAAACCGTAAGTACTTTGTCCAATACTCGTAGAGCTTAGCCGTGGCGTCCACGTCACGCACGTTATAGCGGGCTATTTCTTCGTACTTGCCTTCCGCAAAATACTGGCCCACCTCCTCCCCTTTCACCTCTCCTTCTTTTTTGGGAGACTCTATACCGAACGCGCGGCTTATCATATGAAGCCCGCCCTTTTTATAGAATGCCCCGTAGAACGTGAGTTGGTCCTGCAGGTCTATATGCCGTGGGGGGCGCTGTGAGTTGAGATACCTGTTGTCCATAAGGTTCACGCTTGGCCGTATGTTGTGTATGGCCGAACGTATCATTAAGAACGGCACGTCAAAACCGCGCCCGTTGAACGTGACTACGCTCTCATAGTTCTCCGCTCCTTGCCAGAATCTCTTGAGCATCTCCGGCTCACTCATTGCCTCAAACTCGTAGTTATCCGCCGTGAACGGCGCTACTTCCTTCCCCGGCGCTTGGAAGTAGACCTTCCCTTTTTCCCTTTCGTAGTCCAGCACGGCAATAGAGACTATTTCCGCCGCATAGGGGGAGAAGCCAAGCTGCAGCTTAAGTCTCTCAAGTTCCTGCTTATATTCCTCTTCTGTCCTTGAGTTCTCCTTTATCCATTTGGTCAGCACCTCTTGGCTGGCACTGTCCATTTTTTCAAAATCCTCCCCTGCGGTTTCAATGTCAAAGATTAATGTAGGCATGGTTATTTCATTATTTTTTCAATTCTTTTTTGCGCTTGCGCAAGTGTTGTTTTGATATCCATCTCTTTCCTTAGTTTGTTTACTTTTTTTCTGTCTTTTATGGGTTTAGGTTCCCACTTTTCTGTCTTTTTATTTTGCATGAACTGCGTGCCATATATCTGCTTCTTACCCGTATTAACAGAGACTCTGTCGCGCAGATATGCCAGATTACTTGGTACTACAGCTTTAGGATTTTCTTTATACAATTTTTCTATAAGACCTAGTACCTTTTTTTGGAAGGCCACATCGCGATCTGAGTGTTGAACAATGAGCCACGCAGACCGAGCGCCTCTCATCCCCACCATCTGGAGCGTTGGCCAGCCATGCTTCTTAATAATTGACTTAAGTACTTTTTGGTTTTCCTTATCAGTCTTTAGTGTTTGTTTCCAAATCCTCTGTGCCTGTGTGGAAGACTTTTTTTCAGCGGCCACAACTTTCCATCGCAACTTCTGTTCTTTTTCTGCCATTTTTATGAATTGTGATGCTAATTTTTTCTCCGTCATTTCTGGACCTCTTTATACCTAAAGCAGTCTATGGTGTGATCGTTGACCATGCCGGCTGCCTGCATAAAAGCATAGCATATTGTGCTTCCTACAAACGTGAATCCCCGCGCCTTAAGGTCCTTACTCATTGCGTCTGAGACGGGTGTGGAAGCAGGAATGTCTTTTGCCGCTTTCCACCTGTTCACCTTCGGCTCACCCCCCACAAACTGCCAGATGTAGTTAGAAAACGAACCTTCCTCTGCCGTAACGTCCAGAAACGTCTGCGCGTTTACAATCGTCGCCTCTATTTTTGCCTTGTTTCTTATGATGCCCGCGTCCGCCATCAGCCGTTTCACGTCCCGCGTGTTGTACCCAGCTATTTTCTTTGCATTAAAGCCGTCAAACGCCTTTCTAAAATTTTCACGCTTATGGAGCACTGTTCGCCAGCTAAGCCCTGCCTGAAACGCGTCCAGCACCAAAAATTCAAACAGTTTTTGGTCATTGTAGAGCGGCACGCCCCACTCTTCATCATGATACGCAATCATGAAGTCTGGATCGTTTTTGGGCCACGCGCAGCGCGTTTTTTTACTCATTCTGTTTTTTGGCCATGTATGACAACGTGTCGTACCCGTGCGTCTCTTTATCCTCACGCGAAACCCCCAATGCTTCTAGAAAGGTCAGTAGCTCTTCTTGAACCACTTTTGCGCTGTCGTCACTTGTGGCAATGCACTCCACTTCTATGAATGTTCCCACTCCATCCACCTCGTCAAGATTGACTTCCCAATTGTTATAACGAGCGCTTCGTCGCACCTTATGTACCTGTGCCATCTCCTTGTACCCCATAAGCTTAAGCGCCTCCGCAAGCTCTTCCGGGTGGCTCACTTCAGTTTCATATTCAATGGCGTCCTGCTCATTAAGCTCGGGCTGTTTGAGTGTAAACACCGCCTTATCTTTCATTTTACGGATTCGTAAAATGTTCTTTCCAGGCTGAAACTCGTCAAACGGACCATAGTTGTCATCAACAAATGCCCTGTCGTCCTGTGTTTTAGGATCCGACAGTTCACACCCCAGTTCTCTTAACTTCTTTTCAACTGCACCTGCGTCTCTCAGTCGTGCTTTTACTTCAATTTCTTTTCTCATACGTCACTCTCTGTTTTATTGACTTTATCACTTTTTTGTTATACTGTATAGACTTCCCGTCCTTTTCCTCATACTTGGAGGGCACATGGAACCCGCGCAATTCTTTGCGGTTGTCTACGCCCTCATTATGGGGGTAGTAGGCCACAAGTACGCTGCAGTAATCAGGGATAGCCGTGCCAATCCCCTCAACACCAAGAGGCCGGCTCTCGCCACATGGTTCATCTTCCTTATCGCCCGTGGCGCGGGTATCATTCCTTACGCCGCCAGTGGCGACCCCAGTTTTACAGCGAACGTCGCCCACTTTGTGGACACTGTGGTGGTAGGTGGGGTGTTTATTACCCTCGTCTACTGCCGCGTTCCCTGGGAGATGAGCAGAGTGAGATGGGCATGCGTAATTGCAACGCCCATTATTCTGCTGCTGTGGGTCGTGTTCCAAGAACACGAGAAGACTGCCTACAGCCTTCTCCAGGCTGTCATGGTTATGGCCTACTGGCCCACCATTGAGAATGTCTGGAGAGCTGAGAAAAACCCAGAGCCATTCGGTTTTTGGGTGATCGGCTTTACCGCCTCCCTCATCGGGCTTTTCCCGGCCATTGCACTGTGGGACGAACTGGCCATCATTAACAGCGCCCGTGCGCTGTTCTTGGTGGGATTGGTCATCGTTTTGATGGCCCGGCTGGAACTTCGTGAACGGAGCGCGCACGCCTAATAAGCTGCGCGCTCTTTATTTAAGCGAAAGTATTCTTAGCCCGTGCTTTTTTACCTCTTCCTCTGGCCAGTACGCGAGGTCGTTTGGGCGCCAGGTGGCGCCGACGAAGGTTACCGTTCGCTCAACAGTTCGCCCCGTATAATCCTGTTTCTCTGGGTCCCACTCTTCAAGAATGAGCGTGTCACCCTCTTGCACGTCAAAATCGGCAAGCCGCAGTTCATAGTTTTTCTTACCGCTTTGGACTTCTTCAAATTCCTTGGGCCAGCATTTTTTCTTTATTGATGCCATGTTATTCGTGTAGTCCTATCTGCAGCTCGTAAAGGTTTTTATAGATGCCGTTGTGGATCTTCATAAGCTCATCATGTGTGCCCTGTTCCGCTACTCTACCTTCCTTAATCGCCAGAATAACGTCCGCTTTGCGCACAGTACTCAACCGGTGCGCAATAATGAACGTAGTGCGCTCTTTCATAAGTTCGTTGAGGGACTCCTGCAGATACTGCTCCGTCTGGGCATCCAAGGCTGACGTGGGCTCGTCCAAGATGAGTATATCAGGGTTTTGGAGTATCGCACGCGCTATGGCGATTCTTTGCTTCTGGCCGGTGGAAAGCTTAATACCCCGCCAACCAACCCGCTGTTTATACTTCTTGGGAAACTTTTCAATAAATTCGGCGGCATGCGCCCTTTCGGCTGCGTCCCGTATCTCTTTGGGCTTTGCGGAGAAACTGCCGTACCGTATGTTCTCTGCCACCGTATCATTGAAAAGCGTAGTCTCCTGAGGCACTATCCCCACGCGTTTCCGGTATGCACGGAGATTAAGGTTGTGAATGTCGTTTCCGTCAACAAGTATCTTTCCTTTCCGCGGCACGTAGAAGGCAAGGAGTAAGTCTACAATAGTGGTCTTACCTACTCCTGACTCTCCCACAAGCGCAACTACCTGCCCCGGCTGCACCATGAAGGAGACATCTGAAAGTACTGGCCGGTTTTTTTCGTACCAGAAGGAGACGTTCTTGAACATCACTCCACCATTGAGTTTTGGCACTGCAACAGCTCCGTCTTGTTCATATGTTTCGGTAGGTGAGTTGAGCATCTTCTCTGCCTCACGGAGCATGACAATACCGTTCTGTATGAGCTGCCAGTTGTTTCCTAGGGTCACAAAAGGACCAAATAACATGGCCGCGTAGGCGTTGAATGCCACCAACTCACCGGGGGTGATAGCCCCCGCGCGCACCAGGTAGACGGCCGCGACAAAAATGGAGAGCTGTGTGACGGATATAAGCAGACGTTGCGCATAGCTAAGCTTCTGCCACACCCTAAAAACCTCCATCCAGAGCCGCTGGGCATGTCCTACAAACTTGTGGCGTAATTTCTTTTGTTCGTATGTCTCGGCGGCAACCTGTTTAATTTCCTGCACATTTCCCAAAAGCTCCCATGCATGCCCATACGCTTCGGTGTGCGCCCTGTTCATACGGCGGTGCCTCTCCGCAAGGCCAGGAACAGACCGCCATAGAATAAGTACGTACAGAAGCACGGCCACGGTCAAAATGAGTGCAAGCCGCGGCTCAATGACGTAGGTAATAATAAAAACAAGGACTATGGTGAGAAGCTGCGGCGCCACACGCACCAGAATATTGCCTATAAGATTGCGAAAAAACTGCCCCGCCCGGTTGATCTTTTCTCCTAATGAACCCTGTTTGTGGCGCTTATGAAAGCTCATAGGCTTTTCTAGAAGCCGCCCAAAGCCCTCTGCCGTATACGAGTGGCCTACCTGCGTACCCAGCTCCTCTGAACCAAGCGCAATACGCCAGCTCATAGTGTCAGAGATAATTTTTAAAAGAAGCCACACGGCAAGCAGAACAAACACCGTCTGCAACGCTGCTTCTGGTGTCTGCGCAATGGTTATGATGGCGTCAAAGACCCGCCCCGCAACGGCAGGGACCAGTGCGTCCGTTCCCGCAACCACCACAGAAAGAAAAGACAAAAGAGCCACCTTTTTCCGGTGTGGCCGCGCCTCCCGCTGCAGCGTCTGCCACGCTACGGCGTAGTCTTCTTTTGTGAGGCCCTTACGCGCCATTTTTTACTTCTGCCAGTCTTTTATAACTATTGTTTTGTCTTTTTGTTCTACCACCACTTTCTGTCCCTTGCGCCAGCCAAGGTTTTTTACAATCTCAATAGGCAGTGTGATTGCTGTGCTTGAGTTGCCCATACGCATAAGCTGGCGAATGTGACGCTCTTCATGCGATCTTCGTCCCATGATAAATATGATTTAAATTATATTTAAATATGATTTAATTATATAATTCTTTGTACCTCTTCGCAAACCCACGCCCCTATACTGTCCAAAATGCGCACAACTTCCTCAGCGTCAGGCGTGGGATCTATAGCCCGCTCAAGCACTTGCCTCATATCTTTCTCTTTTTCTGGGTAGTACTCCGCAAATATCTGGTAGCACGGGTACAGATCGCGCGCGTACCTGCCTGAGCGCTCCATCACGAGCTCGCAACCTGTACGCACTATTCGCTTCATAATCCAAGAGCACTTTCTTTTGACAAACACCCTGTCCGCCGCATTCTCTTTTAATTGTTTCTTGATCTTCTCTACGTCTGAAGCAATATGTTGAGCGTGTTGGATAGTTTCTCTGCCCACCTTGAACGGAGGCAGGATTTTGATTAAGTCCTCTCCGTAGACACACACGCTCTGGCTCTGAAGCAGTAGCTTGGTCGCATGGGACAAATTATTGAGCGGTTGAATACTTAACTCCACGCCGTTGATGAACGGGTACTGCGCGGCAAATGTTGTGTGGGAGTCAGAAAACCACTCCTTACTCACTGAGCCCCTGTCCGCGTCAACAACCGCAATAGTGTCTAGATCGGAGATGTTTTCAATAGCCTCCCCTTTGGCCACCGATCCCCGAACATAGACACTATGGAGCTTATCTCCCACGTTCTTTTTATATGCCGTAACTACTGCGTCTACCGCAGGCTGCCATTTAGGCTGCATATTTTCCGCAGAAAG
>CAZPCT010000041.1:0-3593 GCA_964585325.1 uncultured Candidatus Saccharibacteria bacterium | reverse complement strand
AAGAAAACTTCGTGACGGGGCGTTTGACCAGTACCGGGAGCGTTTTGAGGAACGCCGCGGCGAATTTGAAAAGCGCCTTATGGAAGCACGAGAACAACAGAACAGTTTTCGGCTGGATCTGAGAGAGCGCATCCAACAGTCAGACGCCTTTGACGGCGCCTCACCCGAGCAGCGCGAGCGCCTGCGCCTAGAACTAGAAACAAAAGATGGTATTAGGCATATACGGAACGGCAGAATAGAGGTGCGGGAACGGTTTCCCAGCCGTCCAGAGAGTGATGGCGGCAATAATGAATCTGAGCTGGAAGAGAATGAAGATAGAAGCGGATCAAATAGCGGCTCAGGCTCTATTGTACAGTTCATGGCCCAGCTATTAGGACTTTAAAATAGTCTTTTGTGAAACAGCCCGTGCGTCGCGCGGGCTGTTTTGGTATAGTGGGTGCAATGCAGAAAAAACGAGTGTATCTTGACTACGGGGCGGCAACCCCTGTGCGGGACGAAGTACGCGCGGCCATGGAGCCGTATCTTAGTGAACATTTTGCAAACCCCTCGGCGCTCTACCAAGAGGCGGACCAAACCAAAGCGGCGCTAGAGGCGGCGCGGGAAACTATTGCGCGTCTATGTGGTGTGAAGAGTGAGCATATCATCTTTACCAGCGGCTCTACTGAGTCAAATAATCTTGCCATCTTGGGTACGGCGGCATCACACGACGCGCCAGGTCGCATGGTGAGCACACCCATTGAACATCCGTCTGTGTCTGGTCCGTTAAAAGAGCTTGAGGAGCAAGGGTGGGAGGTTGTCCGCGTGCCCGTCAGCAGTAAGGGCATACTGAATACACCTGGTGTGACAGATGCGGTAACGGAACATACGCACCTTCTCACGTTTGCCTGGGCTAATACTGATATCGGCGCGGTACAGCCTGTAGGAGAGATCATTAAGGTATTAAGAAGCACGAACAGTAGAACACTCGTCCACATAGATGCCTCTCAGGCGGGGGGTCAGCTCTCCCTCTCATCGGTCTGTCAGGAGGCAGACCTGGTCACTCTCTCATCCGCAAAAGCCTACGGTCCAACGGGGATTGCGGTGCTTGTGGTAAAAGATCCCCATCGCCCTCACCCAGTCTTATTTGGCGGGCATCAAGAAACGCACCTGCGTCCTGGTACGGAAAATGTTGCGGCAGTTGTAGGATGTGCCAAAGCGCTTGCGTTAGCGGAGCAGGAGCGTGTAGGGGAAGTGGCGCGTATACAACCGCTTCGCGACAGACTCATTGCGTTACTTGAAGAACTGAACGGGGTTGTGGTGACGGGTCCGTACGGCACAGAACGCCTACCCAACCATGTCAGTTGTGCAGTTGCGCACATGGACGGCGAGGAGTTAGTGGTCCGTCTTGACGCGCGCGGGTTTGCTGTAGGAACAGGGTCCGCATGCACCACACGTGGCACTGATGTTTCCGTGGCCGTAGCCGCGTTGGGCTTGCCTCCTGAGTACCACAGAGGCACTGTTCGTGTTACGCTGGGGAGAGAAACTACAGAGGACGACGTCACCGCCTTTCTTGCGGCCTTTAAAGACGTTGTGACAGAGATGAGATCGTTTTCATGAAGAAACAGCTGGAACAATTTTCACCTCAGGAAGTGCTGGGCTACGGCCTGCTTATTGTCATTGTTGTTGGTGGATTTACTGGATACGCGGCAGGTAAATACGCGGCTGAAGGGCGGCTCCCATTCTTCACCGAACCGCAGGTGGAAGAGAGAAACATTGCGGGCGAGCAGGTGCAACTTCCCAAAGAGCGATTCGCCCAAGAAGACGCGGTGGTGCGTATTGTAGACGCGTACTCACCAGCCGTTGTGTCCGTTGTTGTAGAGAAGCTGGTTCCCATCTATGAGCGCTGCTACATAACACCACCAGACGCGGCCGCGAATGACCCCTTCTTTACCGATCCTCTGTTACGTGAGTATTTTGGCGACTTCCAAATACCATCAACGTGCCAGCGGGGTGTTGAGCAGCGGGAAGTAGGTTCAGGAACCGGCTTCATTATCACAAGCGACGGGTTTATAGTGACAAACAAGCACGTAGTGTTTGATCAGGATGCCAACTATACAGTGGTGTTGCGTGACGGCACCAGACTAACGGCCACTGTCATTGCGCGCGACCCCCTTGAAGACCTGGCGGTGCTGGATGTTGAGGCACGGGACCTTCCTGTTGTTGAACTGGGAAATTCAGACAACCTTCGGGTAGGGCAGACCGTTATTGCCATAGGAAACGCGCTGGGACAGTTTGAGAACACCGTCTCCACGGGTATCATCTCTGGTCTGTCCCGCACCATCACTGCAAGCGGAGAGGGGCTTATTGAAGAGCTTCGCAATATCATACAGACAGACGCGGCTATTAACCGGGGCAACTCAGGTGGGCCTCTCATCAATCTTCATGGTGAGGTTATTGGTATAAATACAGCTATTGCGGACAATGGGGAGAATATTGGCTTTGCTATTTCTATTAACGAGGTGACGCGCGCCGTGGACTCCATTAAGAAACACGGAGAGATTGTCTATCCGTTCCTGGGTGTGCGTTTTACTACATTGACGCCGCAGATTTCCCGTGAGAACGAGCTCCCTGTAGAACAGGGTGCATGGCTTGAGGAGACTAATAGTGTGGTGCCAGATTCACCTGCCGCGCGCGCGGGGCTGCGCCAGGGAGATATTATCACTAAACTGGGCGGCGTGGACATCTCCCGGCAGCGTACACTGGCGGATGTTCTGCGTGGGTACAAGGTGGGCGAGACAGTTGAGCTGGTGGTACGGAGAGGCGGCGGGACCATCACCCTAAACGTAACGCTTGAGAGGAGAGAGTTTTAGGCGTATAGTAAAACCAGCACCACTAGTGTCCGCACTCGTCGAACCCTCCACGGAGGAAGAGAGATGAGAAAGCTGAACTGGCGCGGCGTCATGGGAGGCGGTGGCAAGATCAGCGACGCGCTGACGAAGCCGAAGCCCACGATGCGGCGCAACGACCAGGGAGTCATCAAGACCTGACCCATAGGCCAAGGCGGGGATTGTGGCCCCGGTCTGGGCTGCTGTAAGGCCCATTCGTCAGGCAACGTGGCTCCTGAAGGACGGGGCGGCTGACCGCGAGGTTGGCCGCCCCCACTATATTTATTTCTACAGACAGAGCGGCGTCAGCCGCTTTTATGGTAAACCCGTTAGAGAAAAGTTACCGCTGGTAGCTGAAATTGTGCGGTGGCATAATGTTCTCTAACGGGGTAAAATAGAAGAGTAATGGCCTCGCTCATAGAGTCACAAGAGATACAGGAGCAGATGAACGTGCCGGCAAAGGAGCTTCCGGCGCATCATCACAAAAAAAACGACTTTAGGGAATCGTTCCACTGGCGTATTTTCCGCATTATGGCGGAGTTTGTGGAGGGTTTTCAGTTTTTGGCTGACTACAAAAAGACGGTCTCTTTCTTCGGCTCTGCCCGGTTTAAGGAAACGAGTCCGCACTATGAAGAAGCTGTGGAGCTTGCTCGGCGCCTGGCGGAGGACGGGTTTACCGTTATTACGGGCGGTGGGCCGGGCATTATGGAAGCGGCGAACCGCGGCGCG
>CAZPCT010000040.1:0-11559 GCA_964585325.1 uncultured Candidatus Saccharibacteria bacterium | reverse complement strand
GACGTAAAAAAGGCGTACCGTCGTTTAGCGCACCAATATCACCCCGACAAAGGAGAGGGTGATGATAAGCGGTTTAAAGAGGTTAATGAAGCCTATCAGGTGCTGGGGGACCCCCAGAAACGCGCGCAGTATGACAGGTTTGGCAGCACGTTTGACGGAGCTGGGTTTGGGGGCCAGGACTTTGGCTCTTTTGAGGACATTTTACGCAACTTTTCTACTGGGGGCGCTGGGTTTGGGGGAGGGGTGAATATTGAGGACCTTTTTGGTGACGTGTTTGGCGCGACCCAGGGCGCCCGTAAGGCCCGCCGGGGCAAGGACATAGTTATGGATCTTGAGGTCACCCTTGATGAGGCGTTTAGGGGTACCGTGAAGGAGGTTGAGATACGTAAATTTGTAGTCTGCCGTCGGTGTCATGGCGATGGTGCTGAGCCGGAGACAAAAAAGAAAACATGTGAGACGTGTAGTGGTTCGGGTGAGACGCACGAATCTCACCGTACCTTTTTTGGACTCTTTTCCCAGGTGCGGCCCTGTCAGACATGTAACGGGGAGGGGGAGTACCCAGAGACACCGTGCAGTGAATGTGGCGGTGACGGGCGCGTGCGGCAAGTAGAAAAACTTTCGGTACCCATCCCCGCTGGGATTGATGACGGCAATGTTATAAAAATAAACAGCAAAGGAGAGGCGGCCCCGCGCGGAGGCGTTCCTGGTCACCTCATTGTGCGCGTAGCGGTCAAAATCCACCCCACCCTTACGCGGGAGGGAGCCAACCTCCGTTCAACGGCAGATATTTCATTTCCCACTGCGGTCTTTGGGGGCACTGTTATGGTACGCACCGTAGAAGGAGAGGAAGAAGTCAGCATTCCGGCGGGCACCGAGTCAGGCACTACTATTTCTTTGAATGCAAAGGGAATGCCCACAGGCCGGGGTGTGCGGGGCGACCATGTGGTTACCGTTCACGTAAAGACCCCACAGAAGCTGTCTAAGAAGGCGAAACAGCTTCTAGAAGAGCTTAAAGACGAACTCTAAGAGTTCGTCAGTATCTAGGAGCTAGTATTTAGTATTAAGGAGACGAAATGTCCAATAGTAATCCGTAATACGTTATACATTTGCCGTAACACGAACAACTATGACTTTTAAACAACTTAACGAACGTACCCAACGCCTTAAGCGGGACTACGACAACCTTCGGAGGAAACAAGGTGAGAAGCCGTGGATGAGTACGGATTACGCGGAAGCGCTGGTGGGGGACATTGGAGACCTCATGAAGCTTATTGTCCGGCGGCGCCGGAAGGGCGCGGGTAAGGACGTGGACAGGGATATTGCCAAAGAGCTCTCAGACTGCTTGTATATGATTGTGGCCTTGTCTCAAGAACTGGGGATAGACCTTGAAAAAGAGTATGAGGTGAATCTGGAATTCTTGGAACAGCAACTAAAAGAAAAAGAGGGAGAGTAACAATTATTAATTCTCAATTTTCAATGTTCAATTATGGCGCATAAGAAGTTGTACAAATCGGAAACAGACAAGGTGCTTGCCGGTGTTATTGGCGGGCTGGGGGAACATTTTGATGTTGACTCAACACTCCTCCGCCTTGCGTGGCTGCTGATAGTCATTTTTTCGGGTATTTTCCCGGGCGTCATTCTCTACATCTTGGCAGCGTTTATTATGCCGAAAAAACAGGGCGGCAGATCACCACACAAGAGCTCTTCAGAAAGCGACAACGGAGAATACACGAAGATTGTGTGATACACTTGAGATAGTTCCCCTGTGGCTACAGCGAAAGGAAGCGCATGCGACGAACCATGACTGTTTGGCTCGCCGTGGTGTGCTTCGGGATTTCGGCAGTCAACTGCGCAGATACCGAGCCGTTGCGGCTGAGCGTCCTTCATAAGGAGGCTGAAGCCCGCGACGACACGTCCGTTCAGACCCAGGAGGTCAGAGGAGCAGACGTAGGTTCGTACCAGCAGTACGTGCCAGCCCCCGAACCACCCGCCGACAGTACGTCCCCTCGTGAACAGGCAGAGGAGACGGGGGAGAGCGACTCTCTCCCAGACGTCACTCCCAGGGTTCCGGCAGAACTCACTGTGCCAGACACCCTCGTCCTGTTCTGACATGCCGCGCCTTCACCGGCCCCCGCTACCCGCGGGGGCCGCAGTCATTTATATATCCTCAGTACAAAAAAGTCCGCTCGGAAGGACTCGAACCTTCAACCGTCGGCTTAAAAGGCCGCTGCTCTACCATTGAGCTACGAGCGGATAGCGTGGCAATTGTACCGTTTCTTAGCCCTTTTTTCAACGAATTGCTATACTCAACATATGGAACCACATTCGTTACTCAAGGCACTTGCTTTACCGCTTATCTTGTTGGCGATTGTTCTTTTGGCGTTTGTGAGCTGGGAGGTGTTCAATCTGCCGTCTGAGGGGGAGCTGCTTACAGCGACAGAGGACATCTTCATTCGTTACGGGCTTTACATAGTGGTCTTGGGGGCGTTCCTTGAAGCGCTTATGTTGGTGGGGTGGTACGTACCTGGGGGGACGGTGGTACTGCTGGGTGTCATCTTTGCCCGTGGAGATATTGAACGTGTCATCTGGGTGGTTATCCTGGGGTCTCTGGGGCTTTTGGCGGGATATATCATTAACTATATTTTAGGCAAGTACGGGTGGTACCGGTTAGGGGTCAAGCTTGGACTTGCCGCATCATTAGAAGATGCTCAGCGCCGGCTTGAGAACCATGGCGCAAAGGCTATTTTCTTTACGTACTGGCAGCCAGGACTTGCGTCCCTTACCTCAACTGCCGCTGGCATCCTTCATATGCCGTTTAAAAAATTTGTGACCTACTCTGTTCCGTCTTTACTTTTCTGGGACAGTGCATGGGGGCTTGTGGCGTTTTATTTTGGAGACGAGGCGTTTGAAATTATAAGTCTGCGCTTCATGCTCGTTCTGCTTATGGTGTGGATAGCATGGACGGTTGTCACCAGGTGGAGAGCTCAACGGCATGCGTGATAGTAAGCGCCTCTTTTTGGCCATTGATCTGCCGGCGGAGCTGAAGAATCAGCTCCAGGAGTTCAAAGGCAGGTGGTACGACTTTCCCTGTAGGTGGGTCAAAAACAACATTCTTCACGTGACATTTGCCTTCTTGGGGGACGTAAAAGAAGAGTATGTAGAAGAGTTGAGGGAGGGCTTAGCTGGGGTTTTTGACAAAGCCGACCCTTTGCCCCTGCGTGTGTCTAAGATAACGTATGGACCTGATCCGCGTAGGCCGCGGGTTATATGGGCCTCACTTGAACAGAGCCAAGAGTTGACCCAGCTTTATGAGGACGCTTTGAACATGCTTCAGCGCCTGCCTTTTAAGGTCTATACGGCCTACAAACCACCCTCACACATTACCCTGTGCCGGTTTAATTCCTTGCATCTTAAACGGTGGCACGGAGACGAGCTCCCGGACCTTTCAGAGCAGATTAATTACTCGTTTACTGTTTCTGAGATAGCACTTATGGAGTCAAAATTGCGCCGTGGTGGGCCAGAGTATTTTGTGTTACACTCGTTTATGTTATCTAACGGAAGATAATGCCAGAACGAAACTTTAAACTAAAACCGAACACTGCCGCCCTGCTTGCTGTGGCGGCTTTGATTGTGTTGGCATTTTGGGGAGGGTACTCGTATGGGAAAACTCAAATCCCTTCCCAGTATTTAATAGAAGGGGTCACCAACCAGACGCTTGGCCAGCCAGATGATGTTGATTTTTCACTCTTTTGGGACGCGTGGCGGGTGATAGAAGAAGAGTACGTGCACAATGACAACCTAGACAGAGAGGCAATGGTGTTTGGCGCCATAGAGGGTATGGTGCGGGCGCTTGGAGACCCGTACACCACATTCTTCCCACCCGAAGAAGAGCGTATTTTTAGAGAGGATATCTCCGGCAGCTTTGAAGGAATAGGGGCAGAGATAGGTTTGCGGAACGAGGCGCTCACGGTCATCTCTCCTCTTGAAGGCTCTCCCGCGCAACGCGCCGGGCTGAGAGCAGGGGACAGGATTGTCCAAATAGACGGGGAGTCAACGCAAGACATGAGCCTGAACGCGGCGGTGCAGCGCATACGTGGTGAAGGGGGGACAACGGTTACGTTGACGGTGGTGCGTGACGGGGAACTTTCGGATATTTCAATTGAGCGGGAGACTATTTCCGTTCCTGTTATTTCATGGGAGGAACGGGATGGGGTTGCGCACGTGCGACTTTTCAGCTTCTCCGCGCGTAGCCCGGAAGAGTTCGCGCGCGTCATGCAGGAAGTCCAGCAGGCGGGGGTAGACCGCATGATTTTGGACATGCGGAACAATCCCGGGGGGTTCCTAGAGGCGGCTCAGCGTATTACAGGGTGGTTTGTTGACCCGGGCGCGGTGGTTGTTATTGAGGATTTTGGCAGTAACGGACGGGAGGACGAAGAGTACCGTGCTGTAGGCTCAGGGGCGCTTAAAGACATGAAGATGGCGGTGCTTATAAACGAGGGTTCCGCGTCAGCATCAGAAATTGTGGCTGGCGCGCTGCGTGACCTCAAGGGCACGCCTCTTATTGGAGAGAAGAGTTTTGGAAAAGGGTCAGTGCAAGAACTAGAAAACTTGCGGAAAGGGGCGCTTAAGGTAACGGTTGCCCGGTGGCTTACACCAAACGGCACGTCTATTTCAGAAGAGGGGCTTGAGCCGGACGTGGTGGTTGAGGTTGAGGAGGGAGAGCTGGAACCAGGCGTTGACCCTCAGCTTGACCGCGCAATAGAGATAGTACGGGGCTTGTGATAAAATAGAGGTATTATGAAGGTTATACTATTACAAGACGTGCCGAAGCTGGGGCGCAGAGGACAGATCAAGGAGGTGGCCGATGGGTTTGGCCGCAATTATTTGATGCCCAAAGGGCTTGCTGAACCGGCTACTGAGGGTGCGGTAAAGGAGCTTGAAGAGCGCAACACAGTGGTTGACAAGCGTGCGGAAAAAGAACTTGCGCACGCCCAAGAGCAAGCGGCTCAGCTAGACGGCATGGATATCACCATTGCCGCCAAAGCAAATGAGCAGGGTGACCTGTACGCGCAAGTTTCTCCTAAGATGATCGCGGACGTGCTGGGGGAGAAAGGACACATTATCTCATTGCGGCAGGTGACCATCTCTGAGCCAATTAAAAAAACAGGGGAGTACCCCGTAAAGATTATCTTTAACGACGGTATTGAGGCTGAGGTGACGGTGACAGTGGCCCCAGAAAAGGAAAAAGAAAAGTCCGCGTAACATACGCGGTTTTTTCTTTACCCTGTTCGTTTATTTTTTGCTAGCAGTCTTAGTAGAGGAGGGGAGGATGTCTATGAGTGTGATGAGGCGCCGCTTCCCGTTAAAGTTTTTCTTGGGCTTTTTGCGGAACGCGACAGTGCCGTCTGTGGCGGCGTAGAGCGTGTCGTCACCACCTTTCTGTACATTCTTGCCGGGGTAGTACTTAGTGCCGCGCTGTCGTATTAAAACATTACCCGCGTATGCCCGCTGGCCTTGATACAGCTTGACTCCCAACCGCTTGGAAATGGAATCGCGCCCTAACTTTGTTGATCCACCTTGCTTTGTCTTTGCCATACTGATGGTTCAAGGGTAACGAGAAAGAATGATATCAAAAATCAGGCATTTCGTCCAGACCTACAACGAAGAGCTCTTTTTTGTTCTGGTGGTGTTGCTCACGGGGCTTATTGGGTTTGGTATTGGCAGGCTCAGTGTGACAGGGGAGGAGGGGAGCGGTCTTGGTGGTTTACAGGTAAAAAGCACCCCGGTAAGCGCCCAAGAGCTTATTGACGCCATTCAGGGCAGGGGAGAGGTTGTTCAAGAAGGGAGCACTGAGCCTACAGGTATTGTTGGCAACAAGAACTCCCATATTTTTCACTTGTCCACCTGCTCTGGCGCCAAGCGTATGTCGGAGAGTAACAAGATATATTTTGCCTCCATTGAAGAGGCGGTCCGGGCGGGGTTTAGGCCTGCAGGCAACTGCCCCGGGCTTTAAAACCAGTCCCCTTGTGGGGGAGAGGGAGGGGACGGAGACTCCTTTAACGCGTTGCCGTGTGCAGGGTGTGGTGAGACCGTAGTATCCCCGCCTCTCTGTTGGTGAAGGGCCAGCAGGGGAGGAGTGGCGGTCATAAGACATTTTCATTCGCTTACACGCACCGGCTGTTGTAGTAATACTGGACACGGGTTTCTACAGTATTAGGGCAGCCTTTGTGCGTATATAGGGGCGGCGAGTAGTAGAACGTCGCACAACATATATTTTACGACGTATACCCTCTAGAACCACTTCTCCGCCGCGAAAATGATTTTTCCCTTTATTTACTACAAAAACACCTGGTCACCCACCCCCTACCCCGGGTGTGGACGGGCTCCTCTATTTATGTTGGAAAACAAAAAATCCCCTACTATGGGAATCTCTCATTTTTTGGACCCCTCCCCCACTTTTACGTAAAAAAATGTTGTTTCACGGGGGAGGGTTAGAGGTAGTTCAACGGGTTTAACGTCTTTGCTTCGTTGTAACTGAAGCGTGTCTGGCCCGTAGCAGGGTCTCTGTAGGTAAAGAATTCGGTATAGACCGTAAAGTGTAGGTGCGGGCCTGTAATATTCCCCGTGGCTCCTTCATACCCTATAACCTCGCCGGCGGAGACTTGCTGGCCCAGCGCCTTGTGCGAAGGCTTTGTCATGTGCGCGTAGAGCGTGACAAGGCCGCCAGGATGTTCCACGGCAACCCAGTTGCCCCAGTAGCCGTTGCATGAGCGGTCCACGTAGTCCACGCACGCGCGGTCTCCTTTAGCCACAATCTTGCCGCCCGCGGCCGCCTTTATAGGTGAGGCGAGCCCTGCGGACATGTCTATGCCGTTGTGTCCCGCGCCACCATAGGCCCCTCTGCTCGCGAACGTTGTCCGCCCATAGCCTTGCGTAACCACGGCGTTGTCCTGAGGCCAGACAAAGAGTTTGGTCCCGGGCGGCGGAATGGTTCCTGCCGCAAAGTACGAGCTAAAATTACGGTTGACGGCTATCTGCTGCTCAATCTGTAGAATACGAGTCATATACTGGGCACGCTCTGCCTGTGCCTGGGAAAGAAGTTGTTGAAACTTCGCCTCCTCCTGCTTTGTGGTAGATAGGAGTGAGTCCTGGTGCGCCTTTTCTTGCGCCTCGGCTGACTTCTGTACGGCAAGTTGTGCTCTCTTTTCCTCCAGCACGTCTTTGTTCTCCTCCAGCACCACTTTCTTACCTTCAAGCTCAAGGCGCGCGGCGCGGGTCTCGTCAAGCGCGCGAATCATCTCAAGTTGGAGGGTGTCCATACGTTGCACGTCTGCGAGTACGTCTGAAAGTTTGTTGTACTTCATTAACTTTTCCAGCAAAGACTCGTCCCCAACCTCCTGTAGGTTTCGCAGCAGCGCTCCTAGTATCTGTTTCTTTTCGGTAATAGTAAGCGTCTTAACCTGAATCTCGCCCTGTGTTTCGCCTATTGTTAGTTCTGTAACAGTGATCTCTTTTTGCGTGCGGGAAATTTCCGCGTTGATCTTATTGATGCGGGTGTTAATGGCAGTAATTTGCGCCTGCAGGGAGCTTATTTCCGCGCGGCGGTCTCCCAACTCACCCTCGTACTGTCGTATCCGTTCGTTGATGCTGTCTATTTCACTCTGAAGTTGCGCTTTCTCTGCCTGGAGTGCGGTCGCGTCCTGTGCTGATGTTGGGGGTGCAGAAAAAGGCATGCCTGCAACAAGCATGCTTATAATGATAAAAGTGGACAGAAGTATTCTTTTTCTGTCTATTCTCATGCCTCAATTATACCATCTTAAGAGGAAAGTTTTTCCAGAGCTTCCTGTAGGCGCGCGCTCGTCTCATCTTTACCAACAAGTGCGGCAAGCTCAAATGGGCCGGGTGAATTTTTCTGACCAGAGAGTGCAACCCGCATTGGCCACAGGACCTCTCCCCTCCCCTGTTCGTCGGCGTACGGCATAAGGTGTGACTCAAGTGTCTCTGGGTTTTTAAATGCATCTTCCTGAAGTCCCTCTATCCGTTCAACCAATCCTTTGAGGTTACTTGCGGTCTTCTCTTGGGGCGTCTCTTTCCAGGTAAGGAGACTGGCCTCGTATGTCGGTTTCTCTAACCACTGCAAGTCTTCTTTTGCGTCTGAAAGTTTTTTGACGCGGGGTTGTGTTATGTGGACAAACGCGTCTGAGACTTCGTGTCCCAGGTACTGCCCCAACTGCCTTTTGTAGTCATCGGGTGAGAGGCGCTGTATGTGCTGCTGGTTTATCCAGTCAAGTTTGTCTACATCAAACACGGCACCGCCCTTCTGCACGTCTTCAAGTTTGAATGCTGAGACAAGTTCATCAAGGGTGAAAATTTCTTGCTCGTCTTTTGGGTGCCAGCCCATGAGCGCCAAAAAGTTTACCATTGCGTCTGGTACGTACCCCTGCTGCCTGAACTCCACAACCGACTGTGCTCCATGACGCTTTGAAAGCTTTGAGCGGTCCGTTCCCAGCATGAGCGGAAGGTGCGCAAACACGGGAGGTTCCCACCCGAAGGCTTGGTACACCATAAGCTGCTTGGGAGTATTTGGAATATGATCCTCTCCCCTGGCAACGTGCGTAATAGCCATTTCGTGGTCATCTATCACCACGGCAAAATTATACGTTGGGCTCCCATCTGGTTTTTTGATGACAAGGTCCTGGAGCTCCTCTTCCGCAAACATTACTTTCCCTCTCACGCTATCTGTAAAAGAAATGTCGCCCGTAGGTTTTTTTAAAATAATCGCGGTCCCCTCCCCCTCTCTGGCAGGTTCTTCATAGACTGCGTTTTTTTCCCGCAACACGTCTATGTACTTTTGGTACAGTGCCTCCCGTTCGCTCTGGCGTACTATGTGTTCGTCACTGTTAAGACCAAGCCACGAGAGTCCATCTAGAATGTCTTTTTCGTATTCACTACTGCTTCGTTTTTTGTCCGTATCCTCTAGGCGAATGACAAACGTGCCGGCGTTCTGCCGCGCGTAGAGCCAATTAAAAAGCGCTGTGCGGGCGGTTCCCACGTGCAGATTTCCGGTTGGGCTTGGCGCAATACGTGTTTTGATTTTAGGTTGCATGTTTTAGTATTCTAACACTTCCCTTCTCCGCGTCTACTTCAACAGTATCTCCGTTTTTTAATACTTTTGTTGCGAATTTGGTACCTACCACACAAGGAATTTTAGATTCGCGCGCCAGAATGGCGGCGTGAGAAAGTATGCCACCCTCGTCTGTGATAATGGCTTTCGCCCTACGGCCAGCTGGCAATGACTCAGGGCGAGTCATTTCAGTAACAAGAATACGTCCTTTTTTAAAAGAACGAGTTTTTTCTAGTACCCCTTTTCTGCTGTTGTGCAGCAGCACCGTTACCTGTCCCCGGACAATTCCTTTGCTCACTCCCTTGCCGTTGAGTTCGTGTACTTTCCTGCTCCCGTGAGTGCTCCCAAGCTTCTTTTTGATAGTCTTGAACCGAGCTCCTGTGTAGAGGTTCTTCTTTCCGTTATGTATTACGTACACGTAGCCCTTTTTGCGTGCTTTCAGCGCCGCTTGAGGCGGCTTCGTGTGCTTTGTCAGAAGATTCTGCAGTTCGTCGTACGTATAAAAGAAGAGGTCGTCTGACGCTATGCCATTTTCTTTAGCGAGCTCCAGCAGGGCGGCGTAACTCTTTGGATACAAGATAGTTCCTATTTTCTTGCGCATTTTCAGACGCAACTCGGCAAGCTTTTGGAACCTGCGCCATGTTTTCTCGTCGTCTAGCTCCTCAAATTTTCGCAGACGTATGGCTTCTGTAAACATATAAACTCCGTTCCACTCGCGAGATGCTTGTATGCATTCAGACAGGGTCAGGTGCTTACCCTTTAATGCGTCAAATTTTTGTAAAATTCTTTGAACCCGTTTTGTGTATGTTTGAACACTGTTTTTCCTTTTAAAATACGCATAACCCCGCTCTGCTTCGCGCATATGTCTGTTATTTATAAAGAAGAGCGTGCATGTGTTGCCACTAAAAAGACAAAGAAAGTTATCTTTGTTCATGGGTTGCTGCGTATCTGACATCCCATACAGGGGTATTGTCATCTCCTCCGTCCAGTATTCTATTGGTTCTAGACTTTTAATGTTCATGCGCGTTTCAAAATTCTCACAATCCCCGAGTCTGCGTTTACTTCTATTTCGTCTCCATCTTTCAAAATTTTTGAAGCATTTTTAGTTCCGACCACACAGGGAATACCGAATTCACGACTTACAATCGCCGCATGTGACATAAGTCCACCCATATCAGTAACTATCGCTCCTGCTTTTTTACATGCAACCATCAGCTCCGGTGCAGTCGTCTCTGCGACGAGAATGTCGCCTCGTTGCATTTTTTCAATCTCTGCGTTGAGACGATCAAGGTTGCCATAATCAACGGGAATAATTTTCACGCTTCCAATTATTTTCCCACTGCTTGCAACTTGTCCTTGTATCGTATCGGAGAACTCAGCCTCTTCTACAAACTCGCGAAGTATCGCTTCAGCTTTTTTTCCTTCATAAAACCCGTTCACATCATAGCTTTCAACAAAAGCAGTCTGTCTTTTTGAGACGATATTCTCATCAGGTTTCTTGTCATCAAACAGCGACAAGATTTCTTGCTGGGTCAGATTATCAAATACAGACGGCTGAACACCAAACTGTTTTCCTAAAATTGCGAAAAGCTGATTGGAGTACCCGTTTGGCTCAAACAGAACAATATTCATAACTGCTCGGATTTCGTCTTTGAATTTTGCGACATCCGAAAGATTCTTTTTGATTGTCGGATTTGAGTCTTGTTTTGAAAATGCTTTGTCGGTAAATTCAAAATTCATTTTGGTGTAATCACCACAAAGCTTCTGGGTGTACTCGAAAAATTTTTGCGCAACATCTCTTGCGAGAGCCTTTTTGTCTTTTACCTCGGTCTCAAAAAATTCCTTGAAGTTTTCACAATGTTTTGATAAGTCTGTTCGGTATTCATTATAAGCATTTTTGTCACTATAAAACTCTAGTCCTTGTTCAAGTGCCCGTTCGTATGCTTTTTTTGTGAAATACTGCTTAAACATCCCGTTATCAATAATGTAAAGAACCTCTAAGCGTTTGTATGCTTCAAGATGAATATCAGTGACGAAGACACTTACTCCTTGAACCCAAAAACTCAAGATATAATCATTTTTATCGTATTTTTTAACTCTGTTTTCCTTTTCGCCCAATGTTGTAATTGGTCTTGACTGAACGATATAGAACTTTCCATTTTTGAACACCCATTCAATATCGCAGGGGAAGCCGTAGTGGTCTTCAATCTGCAAAACGAGCTCGGCAAGTTCCAGGATGTGCTTCTCTGAAAGTTTTTGATCGCCTTGTTGATCCGGCGGAATTTCTCTCCATTCACTTCCTCCTCCGTCTGTGCCAAAGATGCCACGTCTTTGTGTACTAACGTTCGTGTTAATAATACGTCTCGGCTCCTTTTCCACCACATAACTATCTGGGGTTATCTGTCCCGACACCACTGCTTCCCCAAGGCCGTAAC
>CAZPCT010000039.1:0-9724 GCA_964585325.1 uncultured Candidatus Saccharibacteria bacterium | reverse complement strand
AAGCTGCTGCAGACGCTCGGGGGCCTCAACCACCCGTACGCTTTGCTTGTCTAGCTCTTCGTAGAGCATTTCAAGTCCCTCAATATCTTCTTCAACGTCTGGGAAAAAACGGAGAATTTCACCTTCAGTCACAAACCCTCTGCTGCGGCCGCGAGTAATTAATTCATTGAGTTTTTCTGGGGTGACTATCTCCTTGCGCTTACGCGCGGCTCTTGTGGTCTTTTTTGTGGAACGTTTCTTGGGTGCGGCTTTTTTGCCCCGCTTGGTTGCTGTACGGGGCTTTTTTGTTTTTTTTGTTGCTTTCTTCTTTACTGCTTTCTTCTGTGAAGTCGCCTTCTTTGTGGTCTTTTTGGTATTCTTTTTTGAGGTTTTTTTCTTTGCCATATTTCCCTAAAGGTTGTTTTAGCTAGAAACACGGGCGTCCCCACTAATGTGGCGGGAAGCCAGACCGCTTAGTATGTTATACGTTTTCTTTTTGACGTTCGTATTCCGTGAGTTTTTGTGAAAGTTCACTAAACTTTTTAAGGAGCTCCTGAACCCGGGGCGTGTCTTTGGCGCCTTCGGCGCGCTGCAGGTCCTGTTGCAGGGTGTGCAACGTGTGACGAACATGACGCCGCCGCAGAGAGAACAGCACCCGTTCCATCTCTTTTGGTACCTCTTCGGGCTCTATAAGAGTCTCAAGCAGCTCCGCCGCAAAGAGTAGGGGCTGGAGAGACGTATCTGCACTCGCCGCCTCCGCAGGATCCACCCCTTGGGAAAGTTTGAGTACCGTAGCACGAATGCGTTCACTTTCAAAGAATACGCCATATTCCTCCTTCCATAACTTCTTCAAAGTGTTGGGGTCTTTTATGGCCAGCACTGCCAAGTACTCTTCCACCGCCTGGGGAGCATCTTCCTCATTGTGCGGCGATGCCGGTACAGACTCACGTTGTTTGTGTTCTTCTGGTTCGGCCATCTCTTCTGGTAGCCCAGCCATCTCCTCCCGCAATGCCTCCTCACTCATGCCCGTCTCTCCCGCAAGATGGTGTACCCAGTGCTCCTGCTCAACAGGTGATGCGACGGACCGGATAGTTGAGAGGACCTCGCGGGCATACTCTTTTTTCCCTTGTGCCTGCGTAAGGTCGTGGGCGTCTCCTGCCACATTCATAACAAACGTGATGAATGAGACGGGTGTTTCAAGCGCCTGTGTCCACACGGACACATCTTCAGAAATGACATCTGCGGCGTCTTTTCCGTGGGGAAGGGCTATAACAGACACATTGAGCCCTGCGCGCATTGCGGTATGGGCGCTCTTTTTTGTTGCCTTTATTCCCGCGCTGTCGCTGTCAAAGCACAACGCCACGTTTTCCGTATACCGCCTAATAAGGGCAAAGTGATCCTGTCCCACCGCCGTGCCACAGGGCGCAAGTGCGTGTTCCGTGCCTGCCTGGTGCGCAAGAATGACATCCAGATTCCCCTCCACAAGAACACAGACATCCTTGTGTTTGAGCGCCATTTTTGCCCGGTCAAGTCCATAAAGAACGCGGGATTTATCGTAAAGTGGCGTATTGGGTGTATTAATGTACTTACCTGGGTTTTTGCCCGTTGTCTTCCCTGCCACGTCCTCCCCGCCTGCCGGCGAGGCAGGAAACAACCGGCCAGAAAAGCCCACCACCTGTCCCTGCACGTTGAAAATAGGGAACATAATGCGGTGCCGAAACCGGTCGTGATACCCGCGGCCGGGCGCCTTCTGCTCACTCTTAATGGTTAGCCCTGCCTGTTCAACATCTTCGTTTGTAAATCCTTTTGAGGTAAGAAACGCATACAGACTGTCCCAGTTGTCTGGCGCGTACCCAAGCCGCCAGCTGGCAATGGTCGCGTCCGTCAGGCCGCGCTTTTTAAGGTACGCAACTGTTTTTTTACCTACAGACGACTCCCGCTGCTTCTCAAAAAACTTTGTTGAAAGCTCTACAATATCCAGCAGCTTGTTCCGGCGTGAGGATATTTTTCTGTCTTCGGGGCGGAGCTCAACACCCGCGCGCTCCGCAAGCATTTTGAGGGCGTCAATAAACTCAATACCTTCAATTCTTTGAATGAATGAGAAGAGGTCGCCACCCTCCCCACAACCAAAGCAGTACCACATATCCTTGTCTGGTGAGACGGTGAACGAGGGTGTCTTTTCGTTGTGAAACGGACAGAGCGCCTTGTAGTTCGTGCCCGCCTTTTGCAGCTTCACGTAAGCGGAGATAACCTCCACAATGCCCAGCCGGTGTTTTACTTCTTCTTTTGCGTCCCGCATGTTGTTTTATTTAAATATAATTTAAATTATATTTAAATTATATTTTTGAGAACCGTGTCACCATGTTTCTCTGCGTGGTTTTTGATACGTACATCGCCTTATCCGCGCGGTCTATAAGTTTCTCTAGCGTGTCGTCCCCGCCGGAGAGCTCGGCTACACCCACCGATATGGTGACCCCGGCTTGCGCCTCTACTGTAGCACGTACTTTTTCCGCCACCTTCTCAGCCGCCTCCTGTTCGCTTGCGCCCAGCACGGTGGCTACTATCTCATCCCCGCCCCAGCGGGCAATGAAGTCTGTTTCACGCATCACCTTTTCTATAATCTGTGCCACTTTTTTAAGCACCCTGTCTCCTTCCGTGTGCCCGTTTGCATCATTTATTTCTTTAAAGTTGTCTATATCAATAAACAATACGGAAAGGGTTTCTAGGTGCAAAGAACGGCGTTTTATTCCCGTGGATTTGGACGAGATGGCTAAGTGAAAAAACGGAAGCACCTCTTCTTTAAACCCCTGGCGCGTGTGCAGACCGGTAAGAGGGTCAAAAAGTACAAGAGATTTAAGAAGCTCAATCTCCTGTTCTAGCTCCTCTATGTGTTTTTGTGGGTCTTCAGGCATATTCCTTTAATAGATTGTTTTACCTTCCACACTATTATTTAAAGCGGGTCTGCTGTTACTTATTGATTGGCCCCAAATTGCCAAGAAGTTTTTAATATCGTCGTCAAGTTTCAGAACCAAGGTTTCTACAAGCATGTCAGCATCATTTGTGGGATCTTCCTCATAAACAATGAATTCGATTTCTCTGAAATTCTGAGTCACCTTATGGAGAAAGAGATTGTATTTGACCCTTTTATTAAACACTACGTCTGTAAGTTCATGCGCAAATACAAGGCGTTTTTTGCGGATCTCCTTCTCAATTTGTCTCTCACCGAGCAGGCGGTAGTAGCTGGCGAGTTTTATATATAGAAGTTGAATATTTAGTGTGAGTTGCCGTAGTTCAGAGTGCTCCACAAAGAGTTCTTTGCTCTCCCAGTGGTTAAGAAATTCGTCCTCTGAAATTAATGAGTATCCTGTTATCGCAAAGAAAAAAGCTCTTCCATCCGCAATGAAATGGATTAAATTCGCAATTTCTTGCTCAAGTCGTGTTTTATTATTGCCTGTTATCATTGTGGTTGCGGAAAAGACAGAATTAGAACGTTATTAATTCTTAATTTTATTTCTCAAAAAAGGTAAATATTTTTCCCGTAAATAAAACAATGAGCCTAAGACTAATACAATACTCCCAATTATTATTGAGACTAAACTACCATTTATTGGGTCATCACCTATAAATGAATTTGTTGCTCCCCCAATTTTCCCCAAAATTATTGCTGGAATAATGCTTTTGATAGGTATTCCTGAAATTGCAACAAGATACGTTATTTCATCGTCAGGGAAAAAAGGAATGGCATAGATTAGAAATAAACCAAAAGGACCCAGTTTCTTAACTATACTGTCATATCTCTCGATTGCTTTTTTGCTGACCATTTTATCAACAAGAGGTCTGCCAAATCTTTTGCCGATAAGAAAGATTAGAAAAGTTCCAATGACCGTACCTATCCAATTTAAAAAGAAACCAGTTATTGGATCAAAAATAAATCCTCCTGCCATTAAGAGCGGTTGATGGGCTATTGGAGCAACAACATTTTGTATGATTTGTATAAGGACAAAAACCAAAGGTGAAAAGATGCCATATCCCGCCACAATCTCCCTAACGCTTTCTTTATCAACTAAAAAAGAAGCTATCCCCCACCAGATGAGCGCAATGAGTACAAAGTACGAAAGAATCACAATTGCACTCTTCCACCATCCTTGTTTAAAATATTGCATAGCTCCCGATTGTTATTTTACGCACAGCGGAAGGGACAGGATTCGAACCTGCGAGGGCTTGCGCCCGCACGCTTTCCAAGCGTGTGCCTTAAACCACTCGGCCACCCTTCCGTTTTGATTCTCTTCGTTTGAACCACGCGTACCAACCCCAGGCTTCAAGCATAACAAATGCTGCCGCAGCAATAAGTATGACGGCAAGCCGTGTGCTTTGAGCTGTTAAAACGAAAAGTGCGTAGGCCAGCAAGACGCCCGCGGCACCGAATACCACGTCTGAGATTCTGTTCGTTTTGTGCTCGTGTATGTTAACCAGGTGCTCAAGCCCCTCATAGACCACCAGGACTGCAACCGCCATGGCAGCCACCGCAAAAGAAGCAGAGAACAGGCGCATAAGAACCCAGCCAAGTAATAGGCCGGCAAGCACATGCACGGCGGTCCAGGCGTCAACATACTTCCCCTCTTTCCAAATGTGGTTCACGTGCGTCCAGGTCCTCTTAATGCCCGCACCCGGTCCTCTACGGGCGGGTGGGTCATAAAGAGCTTAGCAAGCGCGCTTGTGGCCTGTCTACCTTTAAACGGGTTCTCAAAAAAGAGGTGCGCCGTGGCGTTAGAGGCGTGCTTCATTGGGTGCGGATCACGGGCTATTTTTTCTAGCGCGGAGGCAAGGCCTTCTGGGTAGCGCGTGATGAGCGCCCCTGTGGCGTCCGCCAAGAACTCCCGTTTACGGGAAATGGCAAGGCGTATAAGCGTTGCCGCTATGGGTGCCAAAATAAGCGCCGCTATAGCAATAACGGCCACTATGGCGTTTCCCTGTTTGTTATCTGAGCTCTTGCCCCCAAAAAACGTGAAGCGCAGGACCAAGTCTGAAAGAATAGCTATCATACCCGCAAGAACCACCGCCACCGTAGAGACGAGCATGTCTTTGTTTCCTATGTGCGCAAGTTCGTGCGCAAGCACACCCTCAAGCTCGCTTCTGTCCAGGCGCTCAAGCAGCCCGGTGGTAACCGCTATCACGCCTTTTTCAGGATTCCTGCCAGTAGCAAACGCGTTTGGCTGCGCTTCTTTTAAAAGATATATGCGGGGCTTGGGTAGGCCTGCTGTAATGGCAAGGTTCTCCACTATGCGGTGAAGTTCTGGGTTCGCCTCCGGCGATACCGGCTTGGCGTGCGTCATTTTTATGACCACCTTATCTGACCACCAGTACGCGCCAATATTAGTAAGTACAGAAAAGATGACCGCAATATAGAGGATGACGGGTGATTCAAGCCACCAACTCACCACAAATCCCACAGCAATGACTAAGACCAAAAAGGCCGCCATAAGCAGCCACGTGCGCCAGATATTCTGTGAACGGTGAGTATATAAGCTAGCCATACTGGCTTTAATTTCTAAGCTCTATTATCTAATTCCTAAACAAATTCCAACTTTCTAGTGACCAAAAAATTAGGTCAGTTAGGTTAATTAGAATAATTAGAAATTAACTTTAACGTTTTCCCGCTCCTGCGCGGTTGCCACCTCAAAGTACGGCTCTGCTTTAAATCCAAACATGTTGGCCACTATGTTTGAGGGGAACGTCTGCACCTGCGTGTTCATGTCCCGCACGTTTGCGTTATAGAAGCGCCGTGCGGCCTGTATTTTGTTTTCTGTATCTGTCAGCTCCCGCTGTAGATCAAGAAAATTTGCGTTTGCCTTAAGGTCTGGGTAGTTCTCCGCCACCGCGAACAGTGTGCGGAGTGTGTTTGAGAGCATATTCTCCTTGTTTTCCTGCTGTTTCAGGTCCCCGCTGTCATGCGCGCTCACCGCCTCCGTTCGCGCCTTCGTGACGTTCTCAAGAACCTCCCGTTCGTGCGTCATATAGCCCTTGACCGTATCTACCAAATTAGGAATGAGGTCGTACCGGCGTTTGAGCTGTACGTCAATGTCCGCAAGGGCTTCTTCAACCCTTTGTTTGAGCGCAACAAAACGATTGTAGATGGCGACAAATGTGATCACCACTACCACTACTACCGCTATGAGTATCCAAGTAAGTATCATGATTTCGCGCTAAGTATAGCTAATGTACGGCAAAAAGGAAAGAGGCAACACGGGCGTTGCCGCCCGTGTTTTTAATAATTCCTAATAAGCTAACGAAGCTAAAAGCTAAGAAGCTATATTACATCATCCCTGGCATGCCACCCATACCTCCGGCCATACCGCCCTCGTCGTCGTCTCTCTCTTTCTTTGGAAGATCCGTTATAACCGCCTCTGTGGTGAGCAGCATTCCGGCAATGGAAGAGGCGTTCTGGAGCGCAGAGCGAGTTACTTTGACAGGGTCAATAATACCCGCCTTTTCAAGGTCCTGATATGTGTCGTTCGCGGCGTTGTATCCCTGAGCGCCCGCCGCCTTCTTTACTTCCGCAACCACTACCGAGCCCTCAACACCAGCGTTTTCAGCAATCTGACGCAAAGGTTCTTGAAGCGCAGAATGGACTATATCAGCCCCCGCTTCTTCGTCATAGCTCTTCTTTTCACGGTATGCGCTGACAACCTTCTCTACATCTGCAAGCACGCGAATAAGCGCTGTGCCGCCCCCCGGTACAATACCCTCTTCTACCGCCGAACGGGTGGCCGCAAGCGCGTCCTCAATACGGTGCTGCTTTTCCTTTTGCTCAACCTCTGAAGCCGCGCCAACTTTGATGACAGCAACGCCGCCAGAGAGCTTGCCTAGCCGTTCCTGCAACTTCTCTTTGTCAAAGTCAGATGTGGTGTTCTCAATCTGCGTCTTTATTTGTGCCACACGGTTCTTGATGTCTGCCTTAGAACCCTTACCTCCCACAACCGTGGTGTTTTCCTTTGTGGCAATGATTTTATCTGCCTCGCCCAACATATTGAGCTCCACAGCATCAAGTTTGAGGCCTTTCTCTTCACTAATAACCTCGCCACCAGTAAGCACGGCAATGTCTTCAAGCATTTCTTTCTTCCTGTCACCAAAGCCGGGCGCTTTCACCGCGAGCGTGTTGAACGTGCCGCGAATCTTATTCACCACAAGCGTGGCAAGTGCCTCCCCGTCAACGTCGTCCGCAATAATGATGAGGTCCTTCCTGCCCGCCTTTGCAAGTTTTTCAAGCAGCTGAATAATGTCGTTAATAGCGGAGATCTTTTGGTCTGTCACAAGGATAAGCGCGTCTTTATAGACGGCCTCCATGCGGTCTGGATTCGTCACCATGTAGGGAGAAACGTATCCCTTGTCAAACTGCATACCTTCAACCGTCTCTTTTGAGAGCCCGAATGTCTGTGAGCCCTCAACCGTCACCACGCCGTTTTCACCCACCTCTTCCATAATGTCCGCTATCATCTGCCCAATCTCTGGGTCCTGCGCGGAGATGGTGGCCACCTGTGCAATTGATTCCTTTCCCTTCACGGGCTTTGCAAGCTTTTTGAGTGCAGCTACGGCCGTCTCTGTTGCGTGGTCAATACCCCGCTTGATGCCCAGGGGACTAAAGCCGGAACCTACTTTTTTAAACCCTGTGTGCACCATTGCCTGCGCCAGCACGGTAGCAGTGGTGGTGCCGTCTCCCGCTACGTCGTTCGTGTTTGAAGCAACGTCCTTTATAAGCACGGCGCCAATGTTTTCGTACTTATCTTTGAGCTCAATTTCTTTAGCTACCGTCACGCCGTCTTTTGTGATAAGTGGGGAGCCGTATCCGCGCTCCATCACCACATTGCGGCCTTTGGGGCCAAGTGTCACCTTCACGGCGTCTGCCATGATGTCCACTCCTTTTTGAAGCTTTTTGCGCGCTTCGTCTGAGAATAAAATTTGCTTTGCCATAGTTTAGATCAATTAGGAATTAGGGTTTGGAGCGATCTTACTCTAAGACCGCGAGTATGTCGTCTTCCTTTGCTATCAAGTACTCCTGTCCGTTAATTTTAACTTCGTTAGGGCCGTACTTGGTGAAGAGTACTGTGTCCCCGTTCTTCACGTTCATTTTTTGAGGTTTACCATCTTTTCCTGGCCTTCCTGGGCCAACAGCAACTACTGTGCCCTGTTCAGGCCGCTCTTTGTTTGCCGTGTCAGGCAAAAGAATGCCGGACTCTGTTTTTTCTTCCCGCGTCATGGGCTCAATGAGCACCCTGTCCGCAAGTGGTTTAATCTTTAGAGACTTCTTTGTTTTTTTCGCCATATTTTTTTACTTGGAGAGAGACACCCATTCGGCCGCTTCTTGCCTCTCGGCAACTGCAGGGCCTCAATAGGGGACCCATCTCCACACAGCCGCTTCGCTTACTTCACCCTCTTCCATGGTGTCGCTTTACTCGGGCACAGCCCTGCGACGCGACTGTTTGATTATTATTTTTAGCACTCTTATGATGTGACTGCTAATGTAGCACACCCCCAAAAAAGATTTCAACCCCGCAGGGTGTGCGGGGTTGGGTACAACGTTGATGGGAGCCGCCGGGTTTGACCCGGCGGCTCCCCCTCATCCACTACATGCCTGGGCGCCAGGAGTCATGCGGCGATTCCCAGGGTGCGCCCGGAGCGGTGGGCTTACTCACCACCTCTCTCTCCCTGCAACCCTCGTTCTTGCAGGAAAAGAACACGAGCGTGGGAGAATGGCCGTCCCGGCGCATCTCCCCGTGCTGGGGACACGTGGGCGGGTAGTCCCGCTCCGGCCGGGTCATCTCACCCGCAGCTGGGAAACCACGCCCCACTCCCTTTCCGGGGCTCCTCCACCGTGCGGCGCACGCCGCCGTACGGCTTCTTCCGCTTCTTCTGCCCGTTCTGGGAGGGCGCCCGTACCTCCTGCCGTGCGTCGTCCCGCAGCGCGGCCATCCTGGCCGTGCCGAAACGCTCGCAGGCTTCCTCCCACTCCAGGGTGGGCATGAACGCTCCGAACGGGGAACTGTGCACCGCCTCCAGATCCGGAATGCCGTTCCGGACGAGCAGGCTCAGGTACAGGGTGTCCCTTCCGGGCACCTGCACCTGGTAGATGTCGTTGGACTCCTCCATCACCACCATCGTGAGGTCCAGGGCCACGGGGTCCCGGTACTCGCCGTGTTCCGCGGTCATCGTCAAGGTGCTACCTCCGTCTTAGGTTCGTCAAAACCATGCGGATGGACGTATGATAGTACCGCACTTCTTTCTCTTTGACAATACTTTCTATATGTGGGGAAAAGGTCCTGGGTCGCGCCCCACCACACGGCTCCTATCTGCGCTATAGCTCTTTTGTAGGAACGAAAGAATGGCGTTGTGCTGCCGTGGCGTCAATCTTTGTTCCACGCCCCACGTACGGTCCCATATCCATTTCTCCCTCGCGCGTGGGAAAAGATCATGCAACGCTTCGTGAATGAAGACCCGCACAGGATGCTGAGTGCGCCAATGAAGCCGTATTTCTCCTGTTTCTGGGTGCCAGTCTCCGTCTTTTTTCTTCAGCCAGGCCCAGTGCACGTCAAGCGCGCTTTCTTTCGTCTTGTCTAAAATAGCAGGAATGAGCTTTTTCATAGTTACTTCTTCATTTTACCGAGGTAGTGCCCAGTGTAGCTTTCTTTTATTTTAATCACTTCCTTAGGCGTTCCTTCTGCTATCACGCGGCCACCCTCCGCGCCGCCTT
>CAZPCT010000038.1:0-6432 GCA_964585325.1 uncultured Candidatus Saccharibacteria bacterium | reverse complement strand
AAGACACGGATATTTTTGGTAGTGAATTCAAGCTGCTCCAGGAAGACGGCTATCCCATCCGCACATATGAACACTTTAAGTTTGAAACAGAGGAAGGCGCGGGTGATGTAGACCCGCTCGCGCATATTATGGAGGCGCTGGGGAGGCTCCGTAGTGGCGAGCAAATTTGGATACAGATGATTCTCCAACCCGTAGACAATAGTTGGAAGGACGGGGCCGAAGATCTGATTGAACAAATCTTAGGGCGCAAAGAAAAGAAGAAAGAGGGTCCGGGTGTTCTGGGTATACTCAGTGAAGAGGCCGGGGCGTATCTTAGTAACGTGCCACGGGCGCCGTTTGAGGCGGTTGATTTTGGCGGCGGGGGAGAGAACGGGGGAGAAACAACAAAAGAGGAGAGGAAGTTCCCCGCGCACCACGAAAACGAGCGGGTGAAGGAGATAGCGCGAAAGCTATCTAAAGTAGCGTTCAAGACAATGATTAGAGGCGTGTATATAGCCCCCAAGGAACTTTTTGATATTCCCACATACTTCTCTGTGGTGGGTGGGTTCAAGCAATTTACGCACCAGGACCTGAATGGTCTGCGTCCTGCTGAGATCACAGGCGGTACATGGCCGTTCAAGAAAGCAAAGACGCGGGTCAAAAAGCGTCAGCACATACTAAAGTATCGCACGCGGCGCTCCCCCTCAGAGGGGTTTATTCTGAATACGGAAGAGCTTGCTACACTCTTTCACTTCCCTGGGAAAATTATCACCACACCTATGCTCCCCCGGGTGGAGACACGGAAGGGCGAGCCTCCTGCGGGTCTACCTATTCTGTAGAACACGCCCTAAGTGCGTTATACTTAGAACTGACGAAGGCTTACCTTAATAGCAACGGAGCCTCTGGCTCCACCAGTACACTATGCACAAAGCCAACGAACTGACCATTTTTGCAGAGACGAACTTCCGTAACCAACGGAAGCGCTTTGGTATTAAAAAAGGCGACCGCGAGCGGCATATGTACGTGCTGGGAAAGACCGGTGTGGGGAAAACGGTTTTGCAGGAAAATATGGTTATTTCAGACATCTTGCATGGTAATGGAGTGGGTGTCATTGACCCGCACGGAGAGTTTGCGGAAAAGATGCTTTCCTTTGTTCCCAAAGACCGCATAGAGGACGTTATATACTTTAATCCGGCGGACACACACCACCCCATTGCGTTCAATCCCATTGAGCATGTGCCAGAGGAACAGCGTCATTTGGTTGCGTCAGGTCTTATGGGCGTCTTTAAGAAGATATGGGCAGATATGTGGTCTGCTCGTATGGAGTACATTTTAAATAACACCATTCTTGCCATTCTAGAGACCCCCGGCTCCACCATCATTGACATCATGCGTATGTACAATGACAAGAACTTTAGAAAGGCGGTGGTCGCGCAACTTTCCGACCCCGTTGTGCGTTCTTTCTGGGAAGACGAGTATGCAAGCTGGGACCAGCGGTACGAACGTGAGTCTGTGGCCGCTATTCAAAACAAGGTGGGACAGTTTCTTTCCGCGTCTCTCATCCGTAATATTGTAGGGCAGCAAAGAAGCTCGTTTGATTTTAGGAAGGCCATGGACGAAAAGAAAATCGTCATTATGAACCTTTCAAAAGGGCGCATAGGAGAAGACAACGCAAAATTGTTGGGAGGCCTCTTGGTGGCTAAGATGTATCTTGCCGCTATGAGCCGGGTGGACATACCGGAAGAAGAGCGCAACAACTTCTACCTGTATGTAGATGAATTTCAGAACTTTGCCACGGACTCGTTTGCAGACATTCTCTCTGAAGCCCGCAAGTACCGGCTGGCACTCATTCTTGCAAATCAATACATTGCTCAGCTTGAAGACCCCGCCACTGGCAGCTCAAAAGTGAAGGACGCGGTGTTTGGAAACGTGGGCACTATGGTCATTTTCCGTGTGGGCGCGGAGGACGCGGAGTTCTTAGAAAAAGAGTTTGAGCCCGAGTTTATGGCGAACGATCTGGTGAATTTGCCCAAATATACCATTTATGTGAAGCTGATGATTGACGGCATAGTCTCACGGGCTTTTTCAGCGGGCACGTTGGCGCCGCATACTCCGCCAGAGCGTTCATATATTGAAGAGATCGTTACGCTCTCCAGGGAAAAATACGCACGGCCGCAGAAAGAGGTGCACCACGAAATAAGTGGTGGGCGCGATCTTGCGGATCTGGTAAAGGAGGGGAGCGTCATTCCGGGTGTTCCGCCTGAGGCGCAGGGAGAGACACAAAAGAAACTTGCCCACACAGAAGAAAAGCCCATGACGCTGAAGGATGCACTTAAAGCGGCGCAGGCAAAATCAAAGGTAGTTAAGGCAGAGCAAGAGCAGGAGCAATCTCAGCAAGCGGAAACCCAGAAAGCGCAGGACGAACAGCCGCAACAAAACAAAAAGAAACGAAACAGAAAAAAACACAAAAAAGGGAAGAGAGAGCCAGATATTGATGCAGGTAAACTAAAAGGATTACTTGCGCAAACAAAGCACGGATCAGATGAGGGACAGTAAGCACACAACTGTATATGTAGCACTAAGCGGGGGCGTTGATTCGGCCGCCGCCGCTTTATCATTGGCCCAGAAAGGGTACGACGTGAGGGGCGTGTATATGAAAACATGGTCCCCGCCCGGCCGTCCGTGCCCGTGGGTGACGGAGCGCCGCGACGCTATGCGTGTGTGCGCACATCTTACTATTCCGTTTGAGATGTGGGACTTCACCCAGGAGTATAAGTCTAGGGTGGTGAACTATATGGTAAGCGAGTACGCCGCGGGGCGGACACCCAATCCAGACGTTATGTGTAATAAGGAGATAAAGTTTGGTCTCTTTTTTGATCGCGCGATAGCTGAAGGGGCAGACTACATTGCCACGGGCCATTACGTGCGCACAGCAAAAAAGGACGGAACGTTCCAACTGCTCAAGGGAAAGGACCCACACAAGGACCAGAGCTACTTTCTCTGGACGTTGACGCAAAAACACCTTGCGCGAACCCTTTTCCCAATAGGAGAGTGTGCATCAAAGCAGGCGGTGCGGGAATACGCGGCAGCGCACGGGCTTCCTGTGGCACAGAAAAAGGACTCACAGGGTGTCTGTTTTGTGGGCCCAATTGATGTGCAAGAGTTTTTACGGGAATACATCACCGCTCCCACGGGGCCCATTAAAACCGTCTCTGGCCGAGAGGTGGGTACACACACGGGTCTTCCGTTCTACACCATTGGACAGCGGGGAGGGGTAGGTATTGGGGGCTCCGGGCCATACTACGTGGCGCGCAAAGAAGCCGCCACAAACACGTTGGTAGTCGCCCCACCCGCAGACGAAAAGGAGCTTATGTCTGAAGAACTTTTGTCTTCCAGCCTCAGTTTTGTGAATGAAGAGCCCACGCAGGGAACAGAAGTAGAGGTGAGAGTGCGATACCGCCAGGAACCGGTCCCTGCAGTGTACGAGGGGAACGGGACAGTGAGGTTCCGCGAACCTGTCCGTGCGGTCACAGAGGGGCAGTCCGCTGTGTTTTATAATGGCGAGATGCTGGTAGGTGGCGGCATAATAACGGCACGGAAATGAGCTCAAAGGAACTGCGCTCTGCATTTTTAGCTTTTTTTGAAGAAAAGGGACACGTAGTGGTCCCCTCGTCTTCGCTTCTCTCTGACGACCCTTCGGTCCTTCTCACAACGGCCGGCATGCAGCAGTTTAAGCCGTACTACAGCGGAGAGAAAGATTCTGTGGTTGATTTTGGCTCAAAAAATACTGCTTCTGTACAAAAATCGTTCCGCACCTCTGACATAGATGAGGTTGGAGACGAGTCCCATCTCACTTTTTTTGAGATGCTTGGAAATTTTTCGTTCGGAGGTTACTTCAAAGAGGAGGCAATACGGTACGCGCATGAATTTATAACCCAAAAAATAAGACTTAGCATAAGCTACGTCTCGGTGTTTGAAGGAGACCGTAATGTACCTAAAGACACTGAGTCAGAAGAGATTTGGAAGAAGGTTGATCCATCTCTGCCTATTAAATACTTTGGCCGGCAAGACAACTTTTGGGGGCCAACCGGCACTGAAGGGCCATGTGGTCCCACCACCGAAATATACGTCAAAAACGCAGACGGGCAGGACATTGAGGTGTGGAACTTGGTGTTCAACCAATTCCACTGCGCACCCAGCGGAACACTCACACCCCTCAAAACACCCGGGGTGGACACGGGCATGGGACTGGAGCGGCTTGCTATGGTCGTGCAGGAAACAAAAACACTCTTTGAGACAGATCTGTTTAGGAAAATCATAGACACGGTTGTATTTCCTGCACAAAAAGACGATACAGAAGAGAACAGACGCATTGTGGCCGACCACGTGAGAGCTGTGACATTTTTGGTATCTGACGGAATTCGTCCGTCCAACAAGGAAGAGGGGTATGTCCTCAGAAGGTTGCTTCGCCGGCTCATCAATTTTTCCATGAACTTTGAGGAGCTCCTACAGATTGTTATAGACACATACCATCCTACCTATCCTGAACTAGATCAGGGAACAGCCCTCTCAGTATACTTTGACGAACATACGCGTTACTACGAAGCGTTAAAAAAGGGTAAAGAGGTGCTTGATGGTCTTAAAGAAATAGATGTAAAAACCGCATTTGATCTGTATCAGACATATGGGCTTCCCTATGAGGTAATTGTATACGAAGCGGGCAGCCGCGCGAAGTTTACCCGTGGGGACTTTGACAAACTCTTTAAGGAGCATCAAGAAATCTCCCGCGCGGGGGCTGAGAAGAAGTTTAAAGGGGGCCTGGCTGACACGTCAGATGAGGTAGTGCGTCTCCATACCGCAACGCATCTTCTTAATGCCGCGCTAAGAAAGGTGCTTGGTGAGCACGTGTGGCAGAAAGGTTCAAACATCACGCCAGAGCGTACGCGTTTTGACTTCACCCACACTGAGAAGATGACTGCAGAGCAGCTTGCAGAGGTGGAAGGGCTGGTAAACGAATGGATTGCGGCTAACCTTGAGGTGGTGCGGGAAGAGATGCCCCGGGAAAAGGCAGAGGAACTGGGCGCTATTGGCGTGTTTGGGGAAAAGTACCCAGACACCGTGTCTATCTATACTGTTAAAAACCCTGAGACAGAAGAGGTTGTAAGCCGTGAATTCTGTGGCGGACCGCACGTAGAGCGCATAGGGGAACTGGGAACGTTCAAGATACAAAAAGAGGAGTCTTCAAGCGCTGGCATCCGCCGTATTAAGGCGGTGTTGGAATAAACATCGTATGAGCGTTTTAAACAAAGAGGCAGAAGAGCTCCACAACACGTTCTGGGATAGGTACCTAGGGGCGTACGATCGTATTTATTCTCATATCTCTGCGTACCAACAAGTCCTTGATTTCACCGCTGAGCGTCTTGCCGGCGCACACACCATATTAGATTGCGGTGCGGGTACTGGTTTTCTTGCACGGGTGTTGCTAGAGCAGGGGAAAGATGTAACTGCCCTAGATCAAAACGAGGTCGCGCTCAGAATGCTCAAAGAAAAAACGAACGGAAAAAATGAACATCTAAAGGTGGTTGCGGGTGATGTGCGTCAACTACCTTTCAAAGATTCTGAATTTGATGGAGCTGCGTGTCTTCATGTTCTGCCTTTTATTAAAGATCCCTCTCTCTGTATTAAAGAGTTGGCACGAGTCCTTGCACCAGAGGGAGTCTTGGTTGTTTCGGGCCCGTCCGAAGGCGCGAAGGATTTTGAGTATGTAGGAGGGAAGCTAAAACAAGAACTGAAGGACAAGAATGTCTTTAAAGACTTGGAAGGTGACTGGGACTTTATTTCAGGAAAGGTGCACGAAATTCTTGACGGTCAGCATATGTTTAATTGGTTTAGTAAAGAGGAGATTGAACAGCTTTTAGTGGAGGCGGGAGGGTTTACTATTACGGAGCATCAACCCAACCCAATCTACCAGGGGTTGGGCTATCTTATTGCAGCGCAAAAATAGTTATTGTTCCATACGGCCTAGTAGCGTATAATGTGAATACATTATGGAGGAGAGAGAAGAAATCTACGCGCGCTCAGACGAGGATATCCACAGCATCATAGACTCCGTTACGGAAGCGGAAGCCGATGAAGTTGATCTTGTTGTCCCCGCGGGGGCACGGATCCTACAAAATATTGTTGACGCCTACCTTTTAAAGGACGCCATAGCGCAGTCTGGGAAGTATGTACGGCTGGTAACCGGGGACGTTATGGGCAGCACGTTTGCTCAACGGGCCGGCATTGAAACAGCGTCTCCAGAGAGCACACCCGGCGCGGCTGCTGAGACTGAAGACGTGCGCCCTGTTACTGCCATGGCGCGCACCACAAAAAAGGCGGGTATGAGCGACATTGTTCCTAAAGGAAAGAAAAACGTGGCCAAGAAAAAAGCAACGGCATCATCAAAAAAGGTAA
>CAZPCT010000037.1:0-6865 GCA_964585325.1 uncultured Candidatus Saccharibacteria bacterium | reverse complement strand
CAGCTTTCCAAAGAAGAGAAAGACGAGCGCACAAAGTTGCGCCAGCTGCTTAAAGAATCACCCCATGACTCCGTGCAGATGTACTTACGTGAAATTGGAAAGGTGGCGCTGCTTAACGCCGAAGAGGAGGTGGAGCTTGCAAAACGTATTGAACAGAACGATGAAGAGGCGCGTAGCCGCCTGACACAAGCGAACCTTCGTCTTGTGGTCTCTATAGCAAAGAAGTACGTGAACCGGAGCTCCCAACTCTCGCTTCTTGACCTTATTCAGGAAGGGAATATTGGCCTTACCAAGGCGGTGGAGAAGTTTGACTACCGCCGCGGATACAAGTTTTCTACATACGCAACGTGGTGGATACGGCAGGCTATCACCCGCGCCCTTGCGGACCAGTCTCGTACCATCCGCATTCCTGTGCATATGGTTGAGACCATCTCAAAATACACGCAGGTGAAGCGCCGGCTCTTACAAGATCTAGGGCGTGAACCACTGGCGGAAGAAATAGCGCAGGAGATGGATATGCCCATTGCCAAAGTGCGCCAGATACAGAAAATATCCCAGGAGACGCTCTCACTTGAGACACCCGTGGGGGATTCATCTGACGACAGTACGCTGGGCGAGCTTATTGAAGACGAAAAGACCCTGTTGCCTTCCCAAATAGCTTCGCGTAAGCTCCTTGCAGACCAGATAAAGAACGTACTTGAGGATCTTTCTCCGCGTGAACAGAAGATACTGCGTATGCGGTTTGGCCTGGACGACGGTGTCACCCACACACTTGAAGAGGTGGGGAAGGAATTTGGGGTTACGCGCGAGCGTATTAGGCAGATTGAGGCGAAGGCGCTGGAAAAGATACGTGACCACGAGCACATAGAGCGGTTGAAGGGATACTAAGGCTTCGCCAGTATCTAGGAGCTAGTATTAAAAGTTACGGCAACCAAAGCGGCCAGAAACGGCCGCTTTGAGGTATAATAAAAACATGAAGTGGATTGCCCTTATTGTCGTTATTGCGCTTGGAGTGCTTGTTTTGGCGTTTATGACTCCTGACGAGGCTTCGGGGAACCTTTTAAATTTTGCCTCCTTAGGGCAGGCATTTGACGGGGGCTCTCTGGGGGAGCGCATTGCGTCACTGACACCCGGCCGCGTTATTACGGTAACGGGAAATACGGCGTCTCATCTGGCGGGAAAGACTCTGGGTGTTGTCACTACGGGGCTTGGCGGCATCGTTGACACAGCACGCACGCGAGGAGGGGAAACACAGGAGCAAGCTGTTGAGACGGCTACACATTTTATACCTCAAACAGCCGAAGAGAAACGAACCGAGCTCATTCAGAGATTAGACGCACGAGTAGAGGCGCTAGAAAAAACAGAGAGTGAGGCTGAACTTGAGGAGCTTAAAAAGGAGCTTTCCGTCCTGGTTGAGCAGTTGCGCGAGGTTCAGGAAGATGGGGGGCTTTTTAGTAAGGTGTATGACACGTCTAAGAATTTGGTTTCTGGAAATACGGAGGAGGAAGAGTGTGCCTGCTCTGTGCCAGCCCAGTAGGGACTTGTATGGCACGCACTTCGTGCGACCATACAGAGACGTCGCTCGTGCTTAACGTGAAAGCAAGCTTTCCATTCATCCCTCCCTTGTCTCTGTAAGAGTTTGTCCGCCTACTCGTCTTTTATGATAGAAGTTGCGCCATCCTAGGGTATGTGGTATGTTGCGCGTACAGGTCACGCCGTCGGCGTGCCACTGAGACTCGTAGGAAAGCGAATAACCCGTGTCAGCGTGCAGTAGTCACAAAAATATATCTACTGCTGAGCGGCACGAGGAAAAACTCTGAGAAGTGCGGTTGAAGCACTAAGTGAGTCCTTTGGATCAAGAAGAGGTTAGTTTTTGATTCCAAAGAGCATGTATACGAAGTAAATAGTAAAAAAATATGGGTAGACTAAGTAAGGTTTTTGCCGCAGGAATTGTGGCGGCATTTCTTCTCTCTCTTGCTGTTGTTCCCGCTCACGCAGCCGCGGAGCTGGACATAACAAAGACAGCAGACGTAGAAACGACACGTGGTTGCGAAGTTGTTATGTACACCATTACGATAACGAACAATGGTGACGAAGATGCTACAGACGTAGTAGTTACAGACGTATTAGATGACCGATGGGTCTTTATAGCAGAAAGTGGCACTGGCTTCATTGCGTCACACACGTTTGAGACAAATGGCGAGGTAAAGCTCGTGTGGAGCTCAGGAACACTGAGTGCTGGCGAGACTGAGACAATGAAGGTCTCTGTTGCGTCCCCGTTCCTAACGTCAGACGCGACAATCGCGAATGAGGTAACGGCGACGGCTAACCCAGGGCTTACCGCTTCAGCCTCAGACTCAGTAGATGTAGAGGCAACTCCAGTGAACACCCAGTGTGGTGAGATTGGAGGTGGAACAACACCTGTCTTTGTTCCAGGAACGGGTGGAGGACTTCCAACCACGGGGGTAAACCCTCTCCTGCTTGGAGCACTCCTTCTGCCGGTGGCATTTGCAGTTGAACGATGGGCATGGAAAAAAGAACACGCAAACGCCTAACCAGCGCCCTCATTGTTGTGGGGGTCATCGTTGTGGGGACGGTGGCCCTCAACTTTGGGTATTGGATGGACCAGGTACGGTACCTAGGGGGAGGAGAAAGTTTTACTCTTCCCTTAACGGCTGATGCTGAGTACGCGGAGCCAAACACCATCTACATAGACACACTTGGGCTGACGGCTCCCATCATTCACGTTACAGAAACAAATGAAAAAGCCTACCAAGAGGCGATGACTCACGGTGTGGGTCATTTCCCTGGCACGGCGGAAATAGGAGCATACGGCAACGCGTACATCTTTGGACACTCATCACGCGCGCCGTGGAACAATTCGGACTACAATACCATCTTCTCCCTTATTCCACGGCTGGAAATAGGGGATACCATACGGGCAACAGACAGAGAGGGACGTGTACACACCTACACGGTAACCAGAAAGTTTGTGGTAGACCCCGAAAACGTAGGCGTGCTGGACCAGCATGCGTTTAAAAAGCGCATACTCACCCTGCAGACCTCATGGCCGCTGGGCATGACGCTCAGACGGTACGTGGTTCAGGCAGAAATACAAGAGCAATTGTAACTAATTAAAATCTAGAAACATGGCAGATAAAGAAATTCACCACCACAAAGACGGTGGTTCACACTCAGGTTTAGTAATTGGCGTGGTCATTTTGGTCATTGTCATTTTAGCCCTCTTCTTCTTTGGAGGATTTGGTGGCAATGAGGGTGGCGGAACTGACGTGAACGTGAGCACACCCAACCCAACCGAATCTCAATAACGGTTCATTGGGAGCCTTGTAAAACGTCAAAGTAATCAGTTGCGTAACTAGCTCATCAACGTACTATGTTAGGATGGACACTCGTATTTCTTGTAGTGGCGATCATTGCCGCAGTCTTCGGGTTTACCGGGATAGCCTCTGGCGCCGCACAGATAGCAAAGATACTCTTCTTTATCTTTCTCATTCTCTTCATCATCTCCTTTTTCTTTTAAGGAGTGGTGTAGGAAACCAAAAACATCCCGTGTGAAACGGGATGTTTTTGGTTATGGGAGCCGCTTGGCTCCTTACAGTTTAGCCCGCTCCTCCCCATGCTGCTCAATGGCTGCTTCAACGGAGCTCAGTAGCTCTGTATGAAGGGCGTGGCCGGCGCTCGCAAGCGAGGCTAATGAGGCCTCACCACTAGAGCGGGCGGCTCCTACAACAAGGCGCCAGTGCACAATAGCTGCGCCCTCAAAAAAGCCCAGCCACTCCATAAGCTCTGCGGGGTCGTTCCAATCCTCATCACTCGTCAGGTAGAGGTTTTGCATATCCGTAAGTTTTATCTGCGTTTTCTCTGCCTTGGCAAGTATGGCGTCACGTACGGCGCTATAGGCTTCTTCTTCCTCAAGCGCACTCATAAGGCGCTGGTTCGTGGTGCGTGCGTTCTCAAGAAGGTCTTCTGGCATCACGCGGGAGAGTGCATCTCCGCCCCGGTCAAGGGTAGCGGCGAGGACGCGTGAAAATGCAAGGACCTCACCCAGTTTTTTTGCTGTAAAATCATTCATATGTTTTGAGCCTACCAAAAACTCCCTGCATGGAGCAAGGAGTTTTTGTAAGTCTATTATTCGTTTGCGCCGCCTGTCTCAGCTTCTGGTGTGTCTGCCTCAAATGTACCTGAGGCACCGTCACCGCTTTCGTCTTGTATCTGCACGTCAACATTGTCAGGAATGATGTCGTTGTCCGGGGCGTTTGTAGTGCCGCGGAAGGCAAAGATAGCAATAATAACAATAATGACCACTACCAACAGGATAAGCCACGCGTTGCTGCCGCCACCGTTATTGTGATGATGCACTTCGGTGGTGCGCTCCGTCTGACCTCCTTCGTTGTTTATTTCGTCTGACATAAATATAGATCTGGAGAGAGACACCCATTCGCCCGCTTCGGCCTCCAGCCGGCCCTGCAGGGGCTCACTAGGGGACCCGTCTCCACGTCGCGACTCGCTGCGCTCGTGCTCGCTCCTCCTTCCTCTTCCAAGGTTATTGCTCGCACTAGCGAAGCCAGCTGCTTCGCAATTAGTTAATATTGAACATTATTCACATATTTACACGTTTGGTGTTGGGCGTCAAAGTGGTTATAAACAGCCTCAAAAAATGTCAGAATACACCCTACGCGCCGTGCCGTATCTCAATAACGTCTCCATCTTGAACAATATACTCCTTCCCCTCAAGGCGTACCGCTCCCCGTTCACGGGCGTGTTTCAGCCCGCCCAGCTCCACCAGCCGCTCCCAGTGAATAACGTCTGCTTTTATAAAGTGCTTGGCAAAGTCGGTATGAATAACCCCCGCGGCCTCGCGTACGGTTGACCCGTGGTGTACTTGCCACGCCCGTGTCTCCGTGGGGCCCGTAGTAAGGAAGGTGATGAGTCCCAAAAGGGAGTACGCCTTTTGTATAAGCGCATCAAGGCCAGAAAGCCCTAGCTCGGCCCGTTCGTGGCTCGCAAGATCCTTGCCCTCAAACTCGTCAATAATATTCACCATAACGTACGGGAGTCCCTCCACCTCAAACCCTTGGAGCATTTCAGGCGCACTGTCTTCTGGTGTGCCGTTTAGAAGATAAAGCCGCGGTTTAAGAGTGAGAAGTTGAAATGCCTTAAGAAGTTCGCGTTCTTCTTCTGTAAGCGTGCTTGTGTAGAGGATGGCACCCTCAGCAAGTATGTCCCGCGCTCTTTGAAGAACGGCGAGTTCGCTTTTTTGCTCCTTTGTTCCACCCGTTCTGGCCTGTTTCTCCAGTGCCCCCAGGCGCCGCTCAACCACCTCAAGGTCCTTGAGCGCAAGCTCTGTGTCCAGCGTTTCCTTGTCTCTTAACGGATGAACAGATTCTTCTGTGCTAATGATGTTGGGGTTCGTGAATGCACGCAGAACGTATATCACCGCGTCTACTTCCCGTATATGGGAAAGAAAGGCGTTGCCCAGCCCCTCGCCCTTATGTGCTCCTTTTATAAGCCCTGCAATATCGTTGAACTCAACTGTGGAATAGACTGTTTTTTCTGAACCAGAAAGCGCCGCAAGCGTATCTACGCGTTCGTCAGGTACCGCAACCACACCCACATTGGGGTCAATGGTGGCAAACGGATAATTTGCTATCTCAACCTGCTTGCGCGTAAGGGCTTCAAAAAGCGTTGATTTTCCTACGTTCGGCAGACCTACTATACCAATGGATAGTGCCATAGTGGGATAGTTTAGGTCATAAGATACGAGAGCGCAAGAATTGCGCCAATGGCCAGTATTGCGCCCGCTAGCTGGTGACGGTGGAGGCGCTCTTTACCAAAGTAAATACCCAAGAGTGCGGCAAGAACAATATACCCCTCACTCACGGCCATGGCTATTGAAATAGGGATGAACGTGACCGCGAGTGCGTACGTCGCCCACGCTGTGTTGTCTAAAAGAGCCATGGGAAGCAAAATATGCGGCTCATGTTTAAGGTCTGCCAGCGCAGAGGACAACTTTCCGGAGAACCCCAGGTACAGAGCGGCGATGATGCCGTGCGATGCATGCAGGAACCAGACAGTTAACAGCGGGTCAATGCGCTGGCTTCCTATCCCCACCAAAAAGTTGCCCAGCCCCATGGCCACCGCCCCAACGCCCGCCAGAATGACGCCGCGCTCAAGAAGGCGGCGGTGGTACGCGCGGTGCCGCTCAGGATGCGTAACCGCGGCAACCGTTCCGGCAAAAACCAGGAGAATGAGAAGTGCCTGAAGTAAAGAGACGCGTTCTGCGGCCAGGGTGATGCCCAAAAGAACAGTAATAGGGAGCTCAAGGCCCATAACAGGCTCTATAACACTAATCTTCCCCGTCTTGAGCGCCTTGAAATTAAAAAGTGCCGCAAAGAGCATAACCGTGGAGATCAGCCCAAGAAGTGTGATGCCGTCTGCTGTGGTGAGCGCCCGTAAATGTGGCCAGGCAAACGGTAAGAGCACAATCCCTCCAGATATGCCTATAAAGAGGAGTGTTTTAAACACGCCCACGTCACGCGAAGAGCGTTGAATAAGGAAGTCTCCCACACCCCAACTGAAGAGAGCTATGAGGGAAAATAAAATACCTAAAGAGGCCATATGTCTTTTATTATAAACCAAAAACACCCTTCGCAGGTGCGTTGGGTGTTTTTGGTGAGGTTAGACGCGGGTGACGTTTGTGGCCTGCTGACCCTTTGGGGTGTCAGCAACCTCAAACTCAACGGCGTCGCCTTCCTGAAGACTGTTAAAGTCGGTGCCCTGGACTTCATTGGCGTGGAAGAAGAGATCTTTTGTCTCGCCTTCGCGCGCAATGAAACCGTAGCCC
>CAZPCT010000036.1:0-4435 GCA_964585325.1 uncultured Candidatus Saccharibacteria bacterium | reverse complement strand
GACCCCATACGACGACACCAAGGGCAGAATTGTGTACCGCAACAAATAAGACGATGAAAGTACGAGCATCCGTCAAAAAAATGTGTGCAAACTGTAAAATAGTCCGACGGAAAGGTCGGGTCTATGTTATCTGCACCAATCCCAAACATAAACAACGGCAAGGATAAGGCATGCGTATTGTAGGAGTAGACATTCCAGATGAAAAACGCATAGAGGTTTCCCTGACCTATATTTTTGGTATTGGAAACACGCGGGCACGTAATATTTTGAAAGGGACAGGAATTGACCCGGTAACACGCACAAAGGAACTTTCAACAGAACAGGCCAGCAAACTTAAGGATTATATTGAAAAGCAGTACCGGACAGAAGGTGACCTAAAGAGGGAGATACGGGACAATATCAAACGCAAGAAGGACATTGGTGCCTACCAGGGGTTGCGCCACATGCGCGGGCTCCCTGTCCGTGGGCAAAATACAAAGACGAACAGCCGAACGGTCCGCGGTAACGTGCGAAGAACAATGGGTTCGGGTAAAAAGCCGGCGGCAGGTAAAACTTAAACATGGGTAAGAAACGAGTAGTTAAAAAAGGAGCGGATACAAAAGGGGACGGTTCAACCGTTGTCCGCACAAAGGCAAAAGGCAAGCTTAAAAAGGTAGAAAAAGGCCGCGTCTATATTCAGGCTACCTACAACAACACCATAGTGAGCCTGACAGATGAGGCTGGCAACGTGCTTGCCGCGTCATCTGCCGGCCGTCTTGGGTTCAGAGGTCCCAAAAAAGCCACCCCGTACGCAGCTACGCAGATTGTTGAGTCTCTGAGCGAAGCTATTTCTCGCTACGGACTTAAAGAGGTTGAGGTGTTTGTGAACGGCATTGGTTCAGGTAGAGAATCTGCTATACGGGCGCTTCCTGGGCAGGGACTCGCGGTTACCGCCCTGCGTGACACCACACCGGTGCCATTTAACGGCCCCCGGCCGCGTAAGGCCCGAAGAGTATAATCGTATGCCACGCATAAAGACAAAATATTCCCGCCGTTTTGGTCAGAACCTCCGTGAAACAGAGGACAAGTATTTTCATAGAAAACCCTATCCGCCGGGGCAGCATGGCAAGCGCCGCCGCCGCGTTTCAGAGTACGGCAAGCAGTTGATGGAAAAGCAGAAGCTAAAAATAATCTACGGCGTGCGAGAGCGTCAGTTCCGCAACTACTTTGAGAAGGCGAGCGCTGGAGGCGGGCGAACAGGTGAGGAGCTTGTGACACTGTTGGAACGCAGGTTGGATAACGTCATCTACCGCCTTGGTTTGGCAACTACCCGCGCGCAGGGACGGCAGATGGTCAGTCATGGTCATATTGCGGTCAACGGCAGAAAAGTAACCATCCCTTCGTTTCAGGTAAGCGGGGGTGACGAGGTGAGCGTGAAGGAGCGCAGCAAGGACAAGGGTATGTTTAAGGACGTAGATGTGCGCATTAAAAAGTATGAACCGCCTGTCTGGCTCCAACTAGACAAGGAGGCGAAGAAAGCCGTTGTGATGCGTCTTCCAGGAGAGGACGTGGCACGGGATCTTCCTGTTGAAATACCCCAGATAGTTGAGTTTTACTCACGCTAAACCTATAAACTAACACCGAGCCTATGAAATCAATCCAACTACCTACAGAGCCAAAAGTTGTGGAGCAAGATGAATACACTGCTCATATTGAAGTTGGCTCACTCTACCCTGGCTACGGCATGACGTTGGGAAACGCACTGCGCCGTGTACTTCTCTCGTCTCTTCCAGGAGCAGCTATCACGTCTGTTAAGATCGAGGGAGCTGACCACGAATTCACCACGTTCCCTGGAGTACGAGAAGACTCTATCCATATTTTACTAAACCTCAAGCAGGTACGGTTCAAGCTCCACAGCGACGAGCCAGTCGTCATTACGCTCAAAAAGAAGGGCGAGGGCGAAGTGACAGCGGCAGACTTTGAGGTGCCCAGTTCAGTAGAGGTGGTTAACAAGGACCAGGTCATTGCCACTATTGCAGACAAGAAGACAGAATTTGTTATGGAGGCAGAGGTAACACCTGGCCTTGGCTACGAACCTGCCGAACAACGCAGCAAAGAGAAGCTGCCTATAGGGCGCATAGCGCTTGATGCCATCTATACACCCATCCGCCGTGCGAATTTTTCTGTAGAGAACATGCGTGTGGGAGACCGTACGGACTTTAACCGCCTCATCTTTGACATTGAGACAGATGGCACCATTAGTCCCCAGGACGCATTTTCGCAGGCCGTGGATATTTTAGGTAAGCACATCATGGTCATTGCGGGCGGCTCAGAGGTGAGTAGTCCCGAAGTATCAACAACAGAGGAAGAGGTAGAATAACTATGAAACACGGTGTTAAAAAAGGTCGCAGGTTTGGCCGCACAAAACAGCAGCGCGATGCCATGTTCAACGCAATGGCCATTTCTCTTATTGAGCATGAGGCCATCACCACTACCGAAGCCAAAGCAAAGGACCTCTTGCAGGTTATAGAGCCAATGATCACTCGCGCACGCAGCGGGACAATTGCGTCCCGAAGGGTGCTGGCTCGCAGGCTTTCAGACACCGCGGTCAAAAAACTAGTTGACCAGATAGCGCCGCAGTACGTGGACCGCCCAGGTGGCTACACGCGCATTACCCACCTGCGCCACAGAGATACAGACGGCGCGCGCATGGCTCGTATTGAATTTGTAAAATAATATGGCAGAAACCACCGCACAAACAAAAATGGAGTTTGACGCAGCAGGCGAGAATCTGGGCCGGCTTGCGGTGCGTGTTGCGGACGAGCTTCGGGGCAAGAATGCGCCGTCATTCGCGCCAAATAAAGTGCCCAACCACACCGTGACTGTCTACAACACGGACAAACTTGAAATTCACCCCCGAAAAGCTGAACAGAAGATGTATTACCGGCACTCAGGCTATCCTGGCGGGCTTACAGAAGAGACACTGGACGCTCTTATGGAGCGGGACTCCCGCGAGGTGGTGCGCAAGGCAGTCTACGGCATGTTACCCAAGAACAAACTGCGCGATCGTTTTATCACAAACCTCAAACTTTATAAAAAGGAAGTAAAATAACACCATGCCCGCAGACAAGAACGACATTCCAACCCCAGAGGAAGCCAATAAAAACGACGCCGAGCGCCTTGAGCAGGCGGCTGTTGACGCTGATGAGGTAGTAGAGACAGCGGAAGATGCAGAGGTACTAGTGGCCCAAGAGAAGCTTGAACAGAAGACAGAAGAGCCTTCTTCTGTTGCAGCTCCTGAAGACACAAAAATGAAAGAAGGGGTACCACAAGGAAAGACACTCAAAAAAGGGGAGTACATTGAAGGGCTTGGCCGCAGAAAGCGCGCAACCGCACGGGTACGTATCTTTTCAGTGCCTGCAGCTGACGCAGTGGCCAGCAAAGATTTTGAAATAAACGGCATGCAGGGCAAGGAGTTTTTTCAGGCATGGCAACACGAGACGGTAATCGCACCGCTTGAACGCTCACAGTTGATAGACAAGATAGCTATGACCGTGCAGGTGAAAGGGGGCGGTATTACCGGCCAGGCAGAGGCGGTACGTATGGGGCTTTCCCGCGCGCTGGTAGAGCTAGAACCCTCTCTTAAGGGTAAGCTGAAGCGCGCAGGGTTTCTCACGCGTGACCCACGGGAGAAAGAGCGCAAGAAATACGGTCTAAGAAAAGCGCGCAGAGCCCCACAATTCTCTAAGCGTTAAAACCACGTCACACAAAAAGCACCTCTTCACGGGGTGTTTTTTGGTGTGGTAGGATACGCTATGCTCCGGTACTTAAAAGTGTCCCCCAACGCGTAGAAGGATGGATTACTGTGACTAAGCGGGGAAAAAAGGAGACCTTACCCTCTACTCTAGAGGAAGTGGTCAACCGAGTGGAGAAGATCGGCTTCCTGCGCCTGCTCATTCAGGGGGCAGAGAACGCCGCCAAGAAGGCGATCAAGGAGCTCAAGAACGGGCTCAGAGATCAGACGGAGAAGCTCAAGCGGGAGCTCATGAAGCTGGAAGCGGAGGTCGAGCTCTACGCAGAAGCCCACCCGGATCAGATCAAGCGGGGAGACCGCAAGAGCATCCTCACCACAGCAGGTCGCATCGGGTGGCGAACGAATCCCCCCCACCTGGAGTACGCCGGGACTGATGAGGAGCTGGAAACCTTCCTTCTGGAGAACAACCTCACCGAGTACTACACCACCGAGGTCAAGATCAATAGGAAGGCCATGCTGGATGATCCTGAGCTGGGGAAGAAGGTTCCTGGCGCGAAGAAGGTGAGCGATGAGACCTTCTATATCAACACGGACGAGAAGCTGGAGGACACTTAGAATGGGGAAAGGAGGCAGTTCTAGGAGCCCGGCCGTATGCGTTACGGCCGGGCTCTTGTGCTATACGGGCGCTGATGGCATCATAAA
>CAZPCT010000035.1:0-18885 GCA_964585325.1 uncultured Candidatus Saccharibacteria bacterium | reverse complement strand
CTTCGATTGAATCTGGACAAGTACGCAGACCCAACTCGCGACATATTTCTTGATATACCTCGTGTACTGTAGGGAAGGAATCGACAATGACGCCGTCGTAGTCAAAAATAATTGCCTTAATCATTCTGTTGGCGAGTCGCCACCTTTTACGCTCATTCCTACACACTGCGGGCTGTTCGGGTTAGGTACCCGTTCCTATGAGGCAGTATAAGTGTTTGCGGGTAGTAAATCCAGCGCTAAAGGTAGGCTCGTGAGTCGGAATCGTTTGGTAGGAAATATGACAGATACAACAACGCAGGAGGGGTTCGCTAAAATGGGCTCTTTTGTGGTACTTTATAGTAAGAAATCACAAGCCAGGAAAAACCCAGAAGAAGATTCTCAACAATTTACCACGCGCCCAGAGGAGATTAAGCCACTCTCCGCCTATCTTGATTTAGATGAGTATAATGACCATGAAGAAAAGCATATTTACTATGTGGAGATGCGACGGTACATGCTTGACGTCATATCTGGGTATCAGAAAGAGGCAAAGCGTTCCGTTAAAGTGCTGGAGAACGGAGCCGGGACGGGTCTCTTCAGCAGCCACCTTTTATCTATTGAGGGGCTGAATGTAACTCTTCTTGAGCCCGATGAGCGTTCGCGAAAAGTACTCCAAAAGCAGCTAGGAACCAGATTAAAAAACCACATACTGGAGATGGGTGCTGAAGAGCTAACTGATAACAACTACTGGGATCTAGTTGTGTCTAGTTTCAGTCACGACCATATCAAAGACGGGGGGAGGCTTGCACACTCCATTTATAATGCACTCAAGGTGGGCGGTATATACATAAGCGGTGTTGAAATACTGCGTGACTACGAAAGTGACGACGACAGGATTGACGCTCTTTATAAATGGCACAGCTTTGTTATTGATGATGCACGGGAGAAGAGGGAAATGGAACTAGCAAAACTTGAAAATGAGGCCTTGGTTTCGGGTGTGAATGGTATTGCTGATTTCAAAAAGGACATTGCCCACTTTGAAGAAGACTTTAACGCAGTGGGCAACTTTAAACAGATTATCAAAACGAAAATAGGTTCACTTACTAAACCCGGCATAGGCGGGGTTTATGTATTTGGTTATCAGAAGGTGGTATGAAGATAGGGGTACCAAAAGAGGTAAAAAACGGAGAGTTTAGGGTGGCGGCGACCCCTAACCTTGTTCAGGAAGTGGTAAAAGACGGGCATATTATTGTTGTTGAGGATGGCGCCGGGCTGGGATCGGGTATTGATAATGAAGACTTTAAAAAAGAGGGGGCGACTATTGGGAATGCTGCGCAAGCGTGGGATGTGGATCTTGTTCTCAAAGTAAAGGAACCCGTAGAAGCGGAATATACTCATTTAAAAGAAGGTCTTACGTTATTTTCCTATCTTCATCTTGCAGGCTCTCCCAAGAGCTTGACGGAGATTTTGATGGAGAAAAGGGTCACTGCAATAGCAATGGAGACCGTTGAAAAGGACGGCATTCTTAACCTAGCGGCCCCAATGAGCGAGGTTGCCGGCAAGATAGCGATAGAAATTGGGTCCTACTACTTACAAAAACACCGCGGTGGCAAAGGAGTGCTCTGTGATGATATAGCAGGCGTAACAAACGCGCAGGTTATTGTTATTGGTGCGGGCACAGCTGGTCTCGCTGCTGCTGAGGCAGCAGGCGTACGAGGAGCAGCAGTAATTGTATTTGAGACACGCGAAGATAGGAGAAGGCGCGCTACGGAAAAACTTTCAAGATTTAAAGATGTCTCTGTGTTTGAACCGGTGGAAAATATCCTCAAGGAAAAATTAGCGCAGGCAGATATAGTGGTTGGCGCCGCTCTCCAACCAGGCGGGCGAACGCCCCATATTGTGAGCCAATCGATGGTTGATGAGATGGAGAAAGGTACTGTGCTTGTTGATATTTCCATAGATCAAGGTGGTTGTTTTGAAACTTCAAAAGTGGGAACGCATAGCGAACCTACTCACACCTACAACGGCATTATTCATTACGCTGTCCCCAACATGCCAGGGACTTTCCCTTCAACAGCTACCTTTGCTCTGGTAAATGCCACAACCCCCTACGTAAAGCTTCTTGCTGATAAAGGACTCGCGGCGGTCATAGAAGACCCCGGCTTTCTGAGCGGGCTTGCCACACACCAAGGGAAGCTTTTCTCTGCTCCTGTGGGGGCTTACTTTGACCTTCCGGTCACAGACCTTCAAAATCTTGCTCTTTAGCAATTGAGAAGCAAAAACGCGGGCACTCTCAACGTCCGTACCTATGCGAAGTATCTACTGAAAGAAGGAAGCGTCATAGAAAAACGAGAGCTCCTGGCGAATTTGAAGAGTCGGATTGTTTATAAGGACAAAGGCGTATCACTATTGCAGTAAAGTATTAGTTTCTTCTTTGAGTCCCGCCTTCTCCAATAAATCCTCGAGTGAATAGCCGAAATACCTGGGCAACTGTATATCGTCGAAATCGCCAAAGTCGGTAGTTGAATAGTCTCTCCAGTTTGTAAATTTGTTGTTTGCAATAGCGAAGAGCTGGATACCAAGCGATGTTGGGCTCATCTTTAGATACGGCATGCTCGCACCACTTTCAAGCCCGTGATTCCCCGTTTGAAAACTTCCGATTAAACCTTTGGAACGAAGGCCGTGGAGAATAGCACCCGCATCCTCAGCTCCTAGTTGTTCTATAATGCCAACTACTGGAATGTGAAGCTCCACGCTCTGAAGTTCGGTCTCTTGTCCCGGATTCATGCTCTTTTTACTGGCGTCAGATAATAGTAGTTTGTTTAGCGTTCGGTAAAGTACGTAATGAAACTTAAGTTGCCCCGAGGAGAGGGACTTTATGATGTCTACATAAAAAATACCAGAGTCATTCTTTCCATCTACACTTCTAGACGCAGCGAGAATACCGCCGAAATACTCGGCGCATATAGCCTCGTCAGTAAACGACCCATTCCAGAATACATCTCTTGCAACTCGCAAGTTAGCCCTTGCTCCGTCTTCAGGGTCATCAATCTTTTTAAGTGCAGATTGAACGATTCTATCACGTCCCGCACCGTAAAGTTTTTGAAGGTCAGCACCGATTTCCCCAAATACCGGACCGAGGATCTTCTCAAGCGCCCACTCCCCTGGAAGAGAAATTGAAAATTTTGTCTTATCACTATCTGACATAGGTTATGCGAAATTTAACCCTCTTGGGTCGCTCCGATACTTTGTTTTAGATGCGGTGGGGGTGGGATTCGAACCCACGAGGGACTTGCATCCCCTCCTGTTTTCAAGACAGGTGCCTTCAACCACTCAGCCACCCCACCACTCGCGAACTGCTTTAAAATAGCAGATATGTATGGTACTTTCAATTTTGCTAGGAGGCGTGGCTGAGTGGCTGAAAGCAGCGCACTGCTAATGCGTTAAACGGGTAATACCGTTTCGGAGGTTCGAATCCTCCCGCCTCCGCATGAAAGGATTTTTAAACTTTGTTCGTGAGCAAGGCGTAGTAGGACTGGCCGTGGGTTTTATTTTGGGTGGCGCGGTGTCTGCACTTGTCGGCTCATTGGTTAAAGACGTCATCAATCCCCTTTTGAGCGTTGTAATGGGGAAGGCAAACCGCCTTTCAGACGCGTCCATTCGCGTAGGTGAGGCGGAGATACTGTGGGGCGCCCTTGCCACGGCCCTCATAGACTTTATTGTTATAGCCTTGGTGGTCTACTTTGGCGTCAAACTGTTGGGCCTGGACAAGTTAGATAAGAAGAAAGACCAATAAAGTATGGATAAAGAACTCCACCGCATAGCGCTCACCGCCATCATCCACAAAGACGGCAAGTATCTTATTACCAAGCGTTCTTTAAAGAAGAAAGCGTTTCCCGGTATGTGGACAGTGCCTGGCGGCGGACTTGAGATAGATGACTACGTCAACGAACCTAAAACCACAAGTGAGCACTGGTATGGCGCATTGGAGAACGCCTTGCGGCGTGAGATTAAGGAAGAGGTAGGACTTGAAGTGGGAGAATTTACGTATTTGCTGGACATAACCTACCTTCGTGGTGACGTGCCTGTGGTGATATTAAGTTATTATTGCCCCTATAAAAGTGGTGAGGTGACCCTTGATGAAGACAGTATAGATTTTGCGTGGGTGACGTATGACGAAGCCAAATCTTATGATCTGGTAGAGGGACTAATCGACGAAGTTAAACTAGTGGAGCAAAGAATCAACCATGCGTGATGTTGCGTGGACAACCGTTGAGTTTTATAAGCACGAAAAAGGTGGCTGGTGGTACGCCATTTTGTGGCTACTTGCTCTGGCGCTCGTTGTTGCCGCGTTTTTAACAGAGAATTTTCTGGTGGTGGGGCTGGTTATTGTGGCCGCGCTTGTCCTTACCCTCTACGCCGCAAAGGAGCCAGAAAAACTCAAAGTGGGACTGGATGACGAGGCGCTCTATATAAATGAAAAAAGGTTTCCTCTCCCTGAATTCTCATCTTTCTGGATCATGGACCGGGGAGACCACTATATTCTTTCGCTACACCGCACGGGCCCTCTGCGCACAGATCTCCGTCTTATCATGCCACCCAGTTATGCGGGCAATGTCCGCATGCTCATGCGCCCCTCAGTGCCCGAAGAAGAGCACGAGGAGTCTCTTATAGACATCCTTGCAGAGCGCCTCAAGTTCTAACCAAAAAAGACGCTTAAGCGTCTTTTTTGGTTACTTCACGTAAGCCGTTTTAAGTGAGGCTCACAACAAGATATATCAGTGCTGCTAATGCGCCCAGGGAAAAAATCAGCCAACCCAGAGCTATAAGAAGCACTGCAAGTTGAAGGCGCTTCAACAGCTTCACACCTTCGCTTACCCACTCGTCTGCGTAGTCCGATAACACCACTCGCCAGTTTTTGTTTGTTTTTTCTTCCATGTGCTCTCGCCAGGATTCGAACCTGGATTACAAGATCCGCAATCTTGCGTTCTATCCATTGAACTACGAGAGCGAGTGCACCTCTTTATACCAAAAATCCCCAGGCAAGTAAATAAAATGAGGTACAATAAAAGAAATGACCTATCTCTTATTTATTGTTGGCATTACTCTCCTTATTAAGGGGGCCGACTGGCTGGTAAACGGCTCTTCGTCCATTGCTAAGCGCTTTGGCATTCCCACACTTATCATTGGGCTTACGATTGTGGCGTTTGGCACGTCTATGCCGGAACTTATTGTAAGCATAATGGCCGCACTGGAAGGGAAGACAGACGTGGCGTTCGGCAACGTGGTGGGGTCAAACATGGCAAACATTCTCCTTATTCTGGGCGCAGCGGCGGTCATCTACCCGCTCCGCGTCAAACGGAGCACCATATGGAAAGAGGTCCCATTTTCACTGCTTGCCGCGCTTGTCCTTCTCATCATCTCAAACGATCTTCTTATAGACGAGCTGCAGATATTTTCACTTACGCGCGTTGATGGCCTAGTGCTTCTCACATTCTTTGCCGTCTTTCTCTATTACATTGTGGAGGTCGCGCGCTCCCAGCGGAGCAAGGTAGCCGCAAAGGAGGTAGGTGCTGAGCGGCAACCCATGTGGCGGTCACTTGTTCTTATTCTTGTTGGCATCATCGGCCTGTGGCTGGGAGGTATGTGGGTGGTGGACGGCGCCTCTTTAATTGCCGTGTCTTTGGGGGCCAGCCCATATCTCATAGCGGCCACCATAGTCGCCGTGGGCACGTCGCTCCCAGAACTTGTCACGTCTGTCACCGCGGCTCTCAAGAAAGATACGGATCTTGCGGTAGGCAACGTGGTGGGCTCAAACATTTTTAATATCTTCTGGATTCTGGGCATCACGTCCCTTATTGAGCCCGTGGAAATCCCCAGCGCCATAAATACAGACGTTATCTTTCTTCTGCTTGTCACCGGCCTTCTCTTCTTCTTTATGTTCATAGGCACGCGGCACAAACTAACACGTGGACAGGGAGCACTCTTCCTGGTTCTGTACGCCGCGTACATCAGCTTTATCATCTTTCGCGGCTAGTGCTACACTCTTCTCATGAGCGAGAAGGATCTGAAAAAGCCTATCGCCGCACTCTCTGGTGTAGGTTCCAGGGTGGAAGAGAAGCTGGACCGGCTAGGTATTAAAACAATAGGAGATCTTGTATGGCACATCCCTCACCGGTATGAGGACTTTTCTAATAGAAAAAAGATTTGTGAGCTGCGTGAGGGGGAGAAAGCCACAGTGACGGCGCAGATTCTTGCCCTTGAGTCACGCCGGGCCTGGCGGCGGCGCAACATGATGCTTACTGAAGCAGTGGTAGAGGACGAAACGGGCCCCATTCGTGTTGTCTGGTTTAATCAACCCTTCTTAGAAGACACACTCAAGCCAGACCTGTGGGTTTCTCTCTCTGGCAAGGTGTCTTTAGATAAAAAAGGCCTCGTGCTCTCAAACCCCATCTTTGAACTTATCGGGTCCCACCCAGACACAAAGGATGAGGGAGAGCTGACACACACGGGCGGCCTGGTCCCTATCTACCCCGAAACACGTGGCCTTACGTCCCGGTGGCTGCGGTACAAGATAAAGGCACTTTTGGGGCAGCTTGAACCCGTCACCGACTTTATGCCCCGCTTTATTATGGACACGTGCAACCTTCTGCCTCTTGATGAGGCACTCAGGAAGGTTCACTTCCCCGCATCTCAAACCGACTACGAGGGGGCGCGCAGGCGGCTGGCGTTCAACGATCTTTTTCTTATACAACTCTTTGCCGCTCAAGAGAAGCAAAAGGTACAAAAAGAAAAAGCGCCACAGGTTCCCACAAACGTAGACCTTATTAAGTCGTTCGTCTCCTCCCTTCCGTTCACGCTTACAGACTCACAGCGTGTTGCGGCCTGGCAGATACTCAAGGACATGGAGCGGCCACACCCCATGAACCGCCTGTTGGAGGGTGACGTGGGCTCTGGAAAGACGGTGGTCGCCGCCATAGCCGCGCGCGCGGCTACCTCAGCTGGGTTTCAGGTTGCGTACCTTGCGCCAACAGAGATCCTTGCCCGTCAACATTTTGATTCACTCTCTCACTACTTCAAAAAAGACATGGCCCTCCTTACGGCATCCACTAAGTCTGGTGAGGTAACCAAAAAGATTGCTCAAGGGGACGTTGCGTTTGTCATTGGCACACACGCGTTGATACAGAAAGATGTTTTGTTCAATAACCTGGGGCTGCTTATTGTGGACGAACAGCACAGGTTCGGCGTCAACCAGCGCGCCCATCTCACCCGCGGGCAAAAGCTCGTTCCCCACCTGCTCTCAATGACCGCGACGCCGATCCCTCGGACCCTGGCGCTCACTCTCTATGGAGACCTGGACCTCTCTCTGCTCAAAGAGATGCCTAAGGGACGCAAGAAGATACAGACACGCGTTGTGCCTCCCGCAAAACGTGAGGACGCCTATGAGTTTATACGGGACCAGGTTGAAAAAGGGCGGCAGGTTTTTGTCATCTGCCCCCTTATAGAAGAATCTGAAGCTCTTGAAGTGCGCAGTGTGACAGAGGAGCACAAAAAGCTTTCAGAAAAGGTCTTCCCCTCCCTTTCGGTGGCAATGCTCCACGGCAAACTAAAGCCCGCGGAGAAAGATGAGATCATGCGCCAATTTAAGAACGGCACTGTAGACATCTTGGTCTCAACTGCCGTGGTGGAGGTAGGTATAGACGTACCAAACGCCACGGTTATGATGATAGAAGGGGCGGAAAGATTTGGCCTTGCGCAGCTCCACCAATTCAGAGGACGCGTGGGGCGGGGTGAACATCAGTCATATTGTTTGCTGTTTACAGATTCTAAATCAAAAGCGACAAAGGAGCGTCTCACGGCGCTGGTTCAAAGTGAGGATGGCTTTGCGCTTGCTGAAAAAGACCTTGCACTGCGGGGACCAGGACAGTTCTTTGGCACGCAACAGTCAGGCCTGCCCGATCTTGCCATGGAGGGTCTTAAAGATGTACAGATGATAGAACAAGCACAAGAGGCGGTGCAGACGTTCCTGGAACAGTCGTCGCTTACGGAGCACCCGCAACTTGCGGCAAAAATGAAAGAATTTACTCAGCGCATTCACTGGGAATGAAGTATTCAATCCTCATAATCCCCATAGTCGCTCTTGCCGTGGTTGGCGCGAACATGATTGAACCGCCCCCGCGGAGTGCCACATGGACCATTGAGAACGAGACAGATCTGGCCTCGTTCTTTGGTGGTGATCCTTTAAACCTTCCCATTGACACCGCCTCTACCACACTGCCTACGCGCAAGCCGGATGACGCACAAGAAACGCTGCCGTTCCTTGCTCACTATCCGTTCTCTCTTGTAGAACCCAACATTGTTGTAGCTGAGGGCTTTGCCGCCTATGACGGCTATTTAGGGGACACGCGGGGCGAATATCATAAAGGCATTGATTACGTACGAAAGCGAGGAAATTCCTTCCTCCCGTTTGAAGTCTACACCATACATCATGGTGAGGCGTGGCGGGGGGAGGGAAGCGAAACGTGGGGCGAGTTTGTTATTGTGCGGCGCACCCTGACCCCAACGCTCCGTTACTACACCATCTACGCGCACCTTGAGCACGTGCCCAAGCATATCCCTCTTCGCCCAAGGGAGCCGGGGGTTGAGGTTGCCGGCGCGCCCGTGCGCGCCGGGGAGTACGTTGGCTTGGCGGGCAACACGGGCAACACAAAAGGAGTGCCCCAACTGCACCTAGAGCTTCATGAAGAGAACCTTGCAGAGGGAACATGGCTCAAGCTGGACCCGTACGGTGTGTACTCAACAAAAAGCTCCCGGTCCTATCCGGATCCGGGAACGTCTCTTGAAGGTTTGGAACACTATTGGGTAAGCGACACCCCGCGTTACGCGCCTTAAAAGGGGAAGGGCGCTCGTATGAGCGCCCGGGTACAACGTTGTATGGTACCAGGCCCGCCCGCGAGGGGCGGGCCTGGTCCGTTGGAGGCTACTCCTCCGCTTCTTCGGCGGCCTCTTCGGCCTCCTCCTCGGCCGCCTCCACATCCTCCTGGGCGTCGGCGGCGTCATCCAGCGCGTCCGCCTCGTCACCCTTCGCGTCGCTCACCCCCCGAGCGGCGTCCGCTTCTGCCTGGGTCTCTTCCGAGGTCTCTCCGTTCGTCATAGCAGCACTACTCCCTCATTCAGGTTTCCGCAGCCCGTGGAATACGAACGTACGCCTTTACGCCACCAGAGTCAAGCTTTCTTTATTTACTCTCAACAACCATTCTGTTGTCGCGCTGGATTCCCTTTCTATGTTTTGGGGTGACCCAAAACCCCATGTACTTGCCAAACATAAGGCGGCTCTGGGCGTCCAGCGCGGGGACAGAGCCAAATATAATAAGTGTTGCGGGTAGAAGCAGCCACTGGAGCACCATCCACAGGTACTTGCGTCTCCCATACTGCGGCGGACGGGGCGGCAAAAGGTTTATAGAAATGACAATGGAGGTCACAATTCCCACCATGGCCGCGGTGGCAAGGATACGCACTATACGCGGCAGATTGTATGAAAGAAGTGTGGTGTTGAACGCCTCACCGCCCACAATGACCGGCAGCCAGCCCATGGCAAAGATGATAAGCGCGTTTGTGGCCCACGAATGATACCCTTCTATCTTAAGAAACCCGTCCTCTAGCTTCTTCTTGAGCGGGATCTTTTTATTTTTGGTGTACCCAAAGAGAAGATAGGCCGCGTTCTCCACCCCCCACGCCCATCTGCGCTGCTGTTTGTACTGGTTTACTATGGTGCTCCAGAGAGTAGGCCCCACGTTTGCGTCCATGGACGCGGGATAAAAAAGTGAGACTACCTCGTAGTCGCCGTCAAAAGAGAGATAGCACTGCCAGAAGATACGTGAGTCTTCAGAGACGATGTTCGTCTGCCAAAACCCTATCTCCACCAGTGCGTGAAAGCTCATAGAGTGGGAAGAGAACGTTGCCTGCCGTTCTGGGCGCTCCTGCTGCATCATGTGCCAGAAGCTTGAGGAGAAAGCAATGACGCGCGCCAACCCGGGCGCCTCCCAAATATTGTTGGTAAAGAACGGAATGGGCTGGAACGAAGCCCGCCACGGGCGGGGATGCTCTATGTACGCGTACGTAAGGCGCGCAAAGTAGTTGGGAAGTACGTTCGTGTCTATGTCCAACACAGAGACAATGAGCTTTTTGTAGTCCAGTCCCATCTTATCAATCACCTCTTCCTTTACCTTTCGCGTACCCCACGCCTGGTTTGACCCTTTGCCCGCCAGCTCCCCAGGGAGTCCCGCCGGGTGGAACGTGGTATAGAGTGTGTGGAAGGTGTCCTTGTACCGGGACTCAATGGTACGCACCGTCTCCTGCGTCTGTTCGCCACCGCGCTCTTCCGCGGTAAGCACCACTATCATTTTTTTGCAGTCGTAATTTGAGTCGGCCAAAGATTTGAACGTTGATTCAAGAACGTCCAGAGACTCGTTGTACATAGGAAGCACTACCAAGTGCCAGTGCTCCTGCCACTGCCCCTCGTAGTCTTCTTGCAGCTTCTCCCACCAGTCCATCTTGAGATACTGCTTCATGCGCACGTACGCGCTCCGCTGGTGAAGCGCCAGGTATATAACCTTGGTCAGCCAGTAAATATCAAAAGCAATGACAAAGATGGCCACGGGGGTAGGGAGGACCACAGACCCAACCACCAGAAGAATGAGCAGACCCCAGGCAAGAAAACCTGGCACAATCTCAAAAAAGCGGTACAACCGCCTGTCTCCCTTGTCTTTAAGTTCGTACGCGTACCCAACCCGCGTGTACACGTCTTTTGGTAAGTCCGCCATAATAGCGGTCCCAACGGGATTCGAACCCGTGTTACAGGGATGAAAACCCTGCGTCCTAGGCCTCTAGACGATGGGACCCCTCACATGGAGCGTCAATACTTCCATAAACTGTAGAAACTGTCACTGTTTTCCGATCAACATCCCATGTGAGGGGTGGGACCGTGAAAGCTGAGGTATTTTAACGAATATGAGCCGCTGTGTCCATTCTATGTTACATTGCACGTATGATAAAGGTTTTGTTCTGCGGTGTTGGCGTTGCGCTGCTTCTGGTAGCTGGTTTTTGGCTGTTCGCGCACGACACGGGAGAGACGTGGGAGCTGGGGGGTGTTTTTGACCGCGAACCCGAAACATACACACTTCTTTTTACTGGTGACATTATGCTTGACCGCTCTGTTGCGATAAACGTGGAGCGCCATGGTAACGGGGACCCCGCCTATCCGTTCGCGCGCATTTCGGACACGCTGAAGGAGGCAGATCTGACTATAGGGAACCTTGAAGGCCCCATATCTGACAAGGGCGTGAACGTGGGAAGCATCTATTCGTTCCGCATGGACCCCAAATATATTGAAGGTCTCACGGCGTCCGGCTTTGACGTCCTTTCACTCGCCAACAACCACATGTTTGACTATACCACCGCCGCTCTTGTGGACAGTGTAGACCGCCTGAACGCAGCGGGTATTGGCACCACAGGCGCGGGGAGGAATTATGAAGAAGCGAACGCCGCGCACATTGAAACACTCTCAGACGGCACGCGGGTCGCCTTCCTCTCATACACAAACCTCATGCCGGATAACATGAAGGCGGGACACGACTCCCCGGGCCTCAGCGACGACAACGTAGAGCGTATTAAATCTGCAATCACAACTCTTAAGCAAGAGAACGACCTTGTTGTTCTCTTGTGGCACTGGGGAGACGAGTATCAACCCACATCTCATCCCCGTGAACAGGCCATAGCGCGGGGGCTCATAGACGCAGGGGCAGACCTCATAGTGGGACACCACCCGCACGTGGCGCAGGAGATAGAGGAATATAACGGAAAGTACATAGCCTACTCTCTTGGCAACTTTATTTTTGACCAATACTTTTCTGAAGAAACGATGCGCGGGCTCATGCTCAACGTTGCTGTGAAAGATAAACATATTATCTCCGCCGAACCGATCAATATACAACTAACCGACACGTACCAGCCGTACGTGGTCCAGTAACAACACACTCACAAACTTGAGAATGTAAGGATGTTGGGCATAAAGAAGGGGCGCGTGTTTCCACGCGCCCTGGAACTTCAGAGTCAGGTCTGGACGTCGTCTGAGTCGATGAGGCCTGCATTTCGTAACCGGCCGACCGCACGCTCCTTGACCTGCCTGATGCGCTCCCGAGAGAGGTTGCAGATTTCGCTGATCTCGCGGAGTGAGAGCGGTTCCACCCCGATGCCGTAGTAGAGCTGAAGGATCTTCCGCTCGCGCGGAGCGAGAAACTCCTTCCAACTCTCGAATTGTGCCAGCGTGACCTTCACGTTCATCTCCTTTCTCTCTGTTATGTGGAAGCGGGAGTCTTACGACCCCCGCTCCTGGTTCTGTTGAACGTGCTCCTTCTCGCGCCGGGTCATAGTCGCCACAGCGACGTAGACTTTGAGGACAAGAAGTGGAACAAGTAGGACGATTCCCTCAAGGGGCATGTCCTGCCAATTCAGGAACTCAAGTACTGCGTTCATTTTTGCTCCTTCTCTAAAGGCACGTGCCGAGGAACACTCCCGCAGCGAAGACGAAAGCCCCAGCAAAGAAAGCTTGCAGAGGTCCCACCTTTCCCTCCCTCGTCTCTTTGATCCTGAAATACATCCACCAGCCGGCGCGACTGTACCTGATCTCGGTCCAGATGTCACAGGGCAGGTCCCATACCTTGGCCTTCACACTGTTCCTCCAAGAAAGTGTTTTTTGAGGGTGCTGAACTCTACACTTGCTATTTTAAAGATAGTATTGCTTTATATCCATTTTCGGCTCTTTTTTCGTTCCTTTTTGAACTTTTTGTTCAATTCTGGTAAGCTCTAGACATGATATTTAGCTCAGATATTGAAAGTGACGACCTCATTGTAGAAGCGCTTACAAAAAAAGAGATGAGCGTAAAAGAGCTTCACGCAGAGGTTAAAAAAGACCACCCAGTCACCCTTCGTGCGGTGTACAAGGCGCTTAACCAACTTTTGGATGCAGGTGTGGTGGTAAAGACCGGCACACGAGTTGTTCTAAGTAGAGAGTGGGTACAGAAAGTAAACCTGGAGCTGGGTGAGGGCGTACAAATGCCTCAACTTCGCGAAAACGAGTCACTTGCCTATTCCTTTTCCTCGTTCGCACAACAGGACGTATTCTGGAAACATCTCACACTCCTTATACGAGATGTGGACTCTGCCTACCCTGTATTCTTTTACGTTCCACATGAAATATTTATTCACTCCAAAGAACGCGGCAAGAGCCATAAAGAGTATATGAAACGCTTTGAGGAGGACAAGCGATACGCGTTTATGACTATTGGAAGTACAACCGTCGCCGATAAGGGCTACAAAAAAGAGATGGGGGGAGAGTTTTTTCAGGTCCACCTAGAGGAGCACAAAACATTCAAGAGAAACTATTTTTTTACCGTGATTGGCGACTATATTGTTACCGAAGTTGTAGAAGAAAGTTTGGCGAAGAAAATTGATTCGTTGTACGGACAAGCGCGGAACGAAGAAGAGGTTGCACAACATCTGCCGGCTCTTGTTGCGACACACCCCAAAATTCGTACAAAGCTTGCTAGGAACAAAAAGCGCGCAAGGAAGCTGCGCAAGCAGCTTGCCAAGCAATTCCACATCCCCCGCGGGATGCAAGAGACGTATGATTTGTTTTAAGAGTCTAAAGTTCGCTATACTCTATCTCACATGAAAATACTTGCCATTGAGACAAGCGCTGACGAAACAGGGCTTGCAGTGATAGATGCTCCAAAAGACCTGGACGGCCAGCCCACCATTCTGGTCAATTTGGTTCGGAGTCAGATTGAGGAACACATTCCATACGGCGGTATTGTCCCAAATATCGCGAAGCGCGAACATGGGCGCGTACTCCCTCTCCTGTGGGAAGAAGCTAAAACGGAGCTAGGAGATGGAATCCAGGAGATAGAGATGGTTACGGTGACGGAAGGGCCGGGGCTCTCCCCGTGCCTGTGGCGCGGCATAGAGTTTGCAAAAGAGCTTTCGGCGCAGCTTAACGTTCCTCTCTATGGAGTAAACCACCTTAAAGGACACGTCTACGTGGCAACGCTCACAGAGAAGATCGCCTATCCCGCCCTCTCTCTTATAGTTTCCGGTGGGCACACTGAGTTAGTGCTCTCAAAAGAACGCGGCCACTTTGAGTTCCTTGGCCGCACGGTGGATGACGCCGCAGGTGAGGCTTTTGACAAGGTGGCGCGGCTTCTGGGCCTTGGCTACCCGGGCGGCCCAGAGATTTCGCGCGTGGGCGAGTCGGGCGACCCGTCGGCATATGAGCTTCCCCGTCCTATGGAGCACTCGGGCGACTACAACTTTTCATTTGCGGGGCTCAAGACGGCCGTTATGTACCTGGTTAAAGGAATCCCTGCAACTCCACGCCGAGAGGCGGGCACACCGCTTGATCTTTCTAACAAACAAGTGATAGCGAACGTTGCCGCCTCGTTCCAACAGGCGGCCGTGGACGTGCTCGTGAAAAAAACTATACGTGCCGCGGAGGAATACAACCCAAAGACGATTGTGCTAGGTGGGGGCGTCGCCGCAAATGCACTCCTACGCGAGGAGCTTAAGAAAAACGTACATACGCACGTACATACGTGTAAACTTATCTTGCCAGACCGCAAACTCACTACGGACAACGCCTTGATGATTGCGCTTGCCGCATGGCAGGAACATGACATACTGAAGCCAAACGCAGACCTTGAGGCCCTCCCAAATTTGAGAATAGACGAGAAATAATGGTACGCTTTTTGTACTATGGCGCTGGAAAAGGCATATAACCCTACACAACACGAGGACGAGGTGTACCGGACCTGGGAAACGTCCGGTTATTTTAATCCGGACAACTTGCCCGGTGAGAGACCGGAACACTTCTCCATCGTGCTCCCCCCGCCGAATGTGACTGGTGTTCTCCATATGGGGAGCGCTCTTATGCTCGTGATTGAAGATATCATGATACGTTTTGAGCGCATGCGAGGAAAAAAGACATTATGGATACCGGGCACCGACTCAGCGGCAATAGCGACGCAAGCCAAAGTTGAAAGGGATATATACAAAAAGGAAAAGAAAAGCCGTCACGACGTGGGTCGAGAAGAGCTCATGCGACGCATCGACGCATTTGTAGAGGAAAACAAATCAGTCATTCTGAGACAGATTCGTGCTATGGGAGCCTCACTCGATTGGAGCCGATACGCGTACACCATGGACTCGGAACGCTACGAAGCCGTTATGACTGCCTTCGTACGTATGTTTGACGCAGGACTTATCTATCGCGGAGTACGTGTCATTAACTGGGATCCTAAGGGACAAACGACAATTTCCGACGATGAGATTGAGCACGAAGAGCGACAGGCAACACTGTACACCTTTCGTTATTGGGAAGAATTCCCAATACTAATTTCAACCACGCGGCCCGAGACTAAGGTGGGTGATACGGCCGTTGCTGTGCATCCGGAGGACGAGCGATATCAGCAATATATAGGGAAGGTTTTTTCTGGAGAATTTGCTGGGGTACCGCTGGAGATCAAAGTTGTGGCGGACCCTTCTGTAGAAAAGGAGTTTGGAACAGGAGCACTTGGCGTAACTCCCGCGCATAGTCAGTTGGACGCTGAGATTGCGGAGCGACACCAACTTACGAGCAAGCAGGTCATTAATGAGTACGCGAAGATGACGGAGGCGGCAGGGCCGCTTGTTTCAGGGTTAAAAACAACTGAAGCCCGCGAAAAAATTGCTGAATGGTTACGCAACAAAGGGCTTATGGAAAAAGAGGAAGCAACAACCCAAAGTGTTTCCACGGCTCAACGTACAGGCGGTATTATTGAACCCCTACCCAAGCTCCAATGGTTCATTGACGTAAATAAGGAGTTCACTCTTCCTCACTCTAAGATTTCAGGAATTGAAAGTGGCTCTAAGACAACACTGAAAAAGATAATGCGTGTCGCGGTAGAAAGTGACGAAGTAAAAATACTCCCCGATCGCTTTAAGAACACTTATTTTCATTGGATTGATAATCTCCGAGATTGGTGTATTTCCCGCCAAATATGGTTTGGGCACCGAATACCTATCTGGTACAGAGAGGAGGAAGTGTATTGCGGAACAGAGCCGCCCGCTGGTGAGGGATGGGAGCAAGATCCAGACGTGCTCGACACCTGGTTCTCTGCCAGTCTATGGACATTTTCTACTTTAGGCTGGCCCCAGGACACCAACGATCTTCGCCGCTACCATCCCACAAACATAATTGAGTCTGGTTACGACATCCTTTTCTTCTGGATTGCACGGATGATATTGATGTCCGGCTTCCACTTAGGCGAAATTCCTTTTCGGTATGTGTATTTGCATGGCTTGGTGCGAGACGAGAAAAATAGGAAGATATCAAAGTCTCTTGGCAATAATATTGACCCTATGGAAATGGGGGAAAAATACGGCATGGACGCCGTTCGCATGTCGCTTATAGTGGGGACCGCCGCCGGTGCTGATAGCAAGGTCTCGGTAAACAAGATTAAAGCCTACAAACATTTTGCGAACAAGATGTGGAACGCTACACGCTTTGTGCTTATGAATTTGGAAGATTTTGATCCTTCAAAAGAGGTTGTATATACCGACTGGAACAAGGAGAAGCTTGCGGAGCTCGCGGAAACGGTGCAAGACGTGACCGGCGACATTGAGGAATTCCGGTATCACTTGGCTTCAGAAAAGCTTTATCATTACTTCTGGCACACGTTTGCTGATATACTAATTGAAGAGACAAAGCCACGCCTTGCTGGCGCCGAGAGGGCCGCCGCACAGATGTTGCTCTACACAATTTTGAAGACACTGCTCACTATGCTGCACCCCTTCATGCCGTTTATTACAGAAGTGCTGTGGAAGGAGCTTCCCCACACAGACACAGATGCCGAACTGCTGATGGTGCAACCCTGGCCCAACCCAGACAACCTATTACCCACCACCTAGAACCTATCACCTAGTCCATGTTCTTTATTCTCATTACGCTCGGTATTCTTCCGTCCTTGCTCTGGCTTGCTCTGTACCTGCGGGAGGACGAGCACCCCGAGCCAAGCCGCCTGCTTCTGCGTACGTTTCTGTTTGGCGCGCTCGCGGCACCGTTCGCTGCCGGTATTGAGTTTATGCTTATTGATGTGCTGGAGGCGTTCTCCCTTCCTGCGCTGCTTGCGAACGTTATCCTCTTCATTGTCATCATTGGTATGACAGAGGAGTATATGAAATATCTGGCCGTACGGCTGACAGAGGAGCCCAGTGCCTCATTTGACGAGCCGGCAGACGCAATGATCTATATGATAGTGGCGGCGTTGGGGTTTGCGGCAGTGGAAAACGTGCTGGCGGTCTTCTCCCCCTACATTGTCACCCACGGCGACATCCTTGAGGTACTAGGCCTGCGCTTCCTTTCCGCAACACTCCTCCATGTACTTGCGGCCGCACTTATGGGATACTTCCTTGCGCAAAAGCACTTCTTTTACCGCAAGTGGCAGATAGTGAAAGGTGTTGTGGTTGCAGGAATCCTGCACGGCCTCTATAATATACTCACCCTTGAGAGCGCTGACTTTGAACGCCTGGGCGTAACACTCCTCATTGTGGTCTTGCTTGCGGCAATGGCGGTATCAGTCAACATTCTCTTTTATAAACTTAAAAAGCGGTATCTTGCGTAATGGCCAAGAAGTCACTTATCAATCTCATAACCGGCGGTAACGGCGAAGAAGAGCCGGAAGAAGCCTATATGCCAGAGGACACTCCACAAGACGAATGGATGGAGACCGAGGGAAATCTTACGGTTGACGTCTACCAGGACAAGGATGACATAGTCATTAAGTCTACTATTGCGGGCGTCACCGAAAAAGACATAGACATTGAGGTGACCGCGGACATGGTCACTATTCGTGGTGAGCGGGAGGTGGAAGAGAGCGTGGACGCGGACGATTACTATTACCAGGAGCTCTATTGGGGAGCATTTTCCCGCTCTATTGTACTCCCCCAAGAGATAGATCCTGACGCGGCAAAAGCCGATCTTAAAGACGGCGTACTCACTATCCGGCTGCCAAAACTTGAGCGTTCAAAAACAAAGAAGTTGAAGATAAACTAAAGATACACCTATTGAGGAAGTGAAGACCGCTAGAGAGCGGTCTTTTACGTTGTTTTTATTTCCGTAACCGTGTAACCGTTCAACGGATGAACTGTCACAGGATATCCGACCAACTCTTTTTTTATTTCGCGAGGTCCCAGAGCGCCCGTCTCACAAAGAATAGTGGCACCAAATCCACCCTTCTTCGCACTTTCATATAACTCCTTGTAAGCGGAAAGAAGGCCGTCTGGATGAAACGTGGCTATGGGCGGCATATGAGAAAGATCTTCATACGAATTGCTTGGCAACATGTGTTCTTTGTCACCATACGGGAGGTCCGCCATGATAAAATCAACCTTCCTAAGTGGAACCTCGTCCATATAGCACGATTGATAGAACTTGATGTAAGCGTTATGAGCCTTAGTGTTTTTATGGGCCACCTTCAGGGCTTCCCGGTCTATATCAACACCAACAACTTTGCAGTCGGGGCGTTCCAACGCAAACGAAACCCCCAACACACCTGATCCCGTTCCCATGTCTACCACAACTGACTTTGGTGGAATTTTTTCAATAGAAAAACGTAAAAGCTTTTCAGTCTCTGCGTCGGGAACATAGACTCTCCGGTCAATCGCAAAAGTTCGTCCGTAAAAGTGGACCTCTCCCTCAATATATTCCTCAGGATCTCCAAATTTTTTTCTAAATTTATGGTGTTTCGTAAGCATATGTGAAAAAGTAGTGGGGTGTGGGGGGGGGGGGGGTGGCGCCCCCCCCCCCACCCAACC
>CAZPCT010000034.1:0-13798 GCA_964585325.1 uncultured Candidatus Saccharibacteria bacterium | reverse complement strand
GCGCATCCTGCCACATCGCATGCAAAGGACCGAAGTGAGGTGCGTGGCGGCGGGCGCAAGCCATGGAGGCAGAAGGGGACGGGGCGCGCTCGTCACGGCTCCATCAGGTCTCCTATTTGGACGGGTGGGGGTGTAACGCACGGTCCTCAAAAAGACCGGATCACCGCGCGCAAGATAAATAAAAAAATGAAAGACGCGAGTCTGGCAATGGCGCTTTCTGGCAAGTACGTAGACAAAGAGATCTTCTTTTTAGATGCACTTGTTGCTCCCAAACCACGAACAAAGGATGTTGAGACAGTGTTGAAGGCTTTGTTGGGAGAGGCGTATGACACTGGCAGTGTGGTTATTGTAATGGACGCTTTGGAAGAGAGCTTGGTGAAAAGCGTGCGTAATTTGCCACGCACAACGATCAAGCGGGCGCATACGCTCTCTACATTGGACGTGCTCTCACATACATTCATGGTGGTAACAAAAGGCGCTGTTGAGGTGCTTACTAAGAGACTGTCATGAAACTATTTAATAAAAACGAACAATCCAAGACGAAAGCGCCAGGTGCAGGAGCTTCAGAACCTGTTCAGCAGACACATAATCACGGCGTTGGCCGGTACATTATTGAGTCACCACTTCTTACTGAAAAGGCGGCGCGGCTGGAGACCAGCCAAAACAAATATGTCTTTGTGGTTCACCCAGAAGCAAACAAGCCGGAGATACGAAAGGAGGTAGAGCGCCTTTTTGATGTGAGCGTGACTGATGTGCGCATTATCAACCAGCCACGAAAGAGGCGGGTGTGGCGTGGACACGCAGGATATAGTGCTGGCGCTAAGAAAGCTATTGTGACCGTAGGGGCTGGAAAGAAGATTGAGATCTTGCCTACATAAATATGAAGAAGTATCAGCCAACAACCCCATCACGTAGATCAATGACCGGTATTGAGTACCGGAAGGTTTTGAGTGGCCCCAAAGAGCCTCTTAAAAAACTGACGAAGCCATTGAAGAAGACGGGTGGGCGCGACAGGAAGGGGCGCATTAGTGTGCGACACAAGGGTGGTGGTCACAAGCGCCGGTACCGGCTGGTGGATTTTGGACGCAAGGTGCACCTTGACGTGGCCGCGCGGGTGGAGGCGATTGAATATGATCCGTCACGCTCTTCGTTTATTGCCCGTATCCTGTATGAAAACGGCGATCGGGCATACGTGCTTGCGCCACAGAATCTTGTGGTGGGGGACGAGGTGCGTTCCGCGAGCAAGCGTCTGCCCATACGGCCAGGAAACCGCATGCCGCTTAAGTACATGCCCGTAGGTACTTTTGTATACAACGTTGAGCTGCAGCCTGGCAAAGGCGGCGCGTTGGCGCGGTCTGCGGGTGTATCTGCGCAGGTAATGGCGCGGGAGGGTGGTATGGTGAACCTTCGCCTTCCTTCTACGGAGGTGCGGCGAGTTCCCGAAGACGCGGCGGCTACAGTGGGTTCGCTTTCCAACGCGGAGCATCGTATGGTCACTTTGGGAAAGGCGGGGCGTTCCCGGTGGAAAGGTATTCGCCCCACAGTACGCGGAAGCGCGATGAACCCGGTTGACCACCCATTGGGTGGTGGTGAGGGGCGCGCACCCGCGGGACTTCGTCGGCCCAAAAACTTGTGGGGCAAGGGGGTCCGCGGCGTAAAAACGCGCAAGAAGAACAAGAAATCAAACACGTTCATTTTGCAGCGCAGAAAGAACAAGAAGCGCACGTAAGATTGCATTTGAAAGTAAGATACGTATAATAACCACGCTATGCCACGAAGCTTGAAAAAAGGTCCCTATGTTGACCCAAAGCTCCTCAAGAAGGTTGAGGCAGCAAAACCGGGCCAGGTCATTAAGACATGGTCACGTTCGTCAACCATCACCCCTGAAATGGTGGGATACACGTTTGGTGTACATAATGGCCGGCAGCATGTGAGTGTGACAATTGGAGAGGAGATGGTGGGTCACAAGTTGGGAGAGTTTTCCCCTACACGGAAGTTTATGCGTCACGGGGGCAAGATGCAGCGTGAAATAGAGGCGTCACAGCGTGAGACGGAGATTGCTAAGGCAAAAGCAACCAAGGAGGAATAAGAACCATGAAAGTCACCGCATCACTTAACTACCTAAGATTGAGTCCCCGCAAAGTTCGCACCGTTGCTGATCTTGTGCGTGGGATGGGCGCACAGGAGGCGGTCTTTACACTAAACTTTTTGAATAAGCGCGCGTCTGAACCGGTACGGAAACTTATCCAGTCCGCCATTGCCAACGCAGAGCACAATTTTGCGCTTGATCCCACAAGTCTTAAAATAACAACCATTACTGTTGATGGCGGGCCTACTCTTAAGCGCTACCGCCCCAAAGGAATGGGACGCGCAGGACTTATAGCAAGGCGCACTTCTCACGTGAACGTGGTGCTTGAAGGAGAACGTGTGGGGCGTCCAGCAACGTCAAAAAAGGGAAAGACTGATGTGATTGAAAAGCCAGACACACCCACAGACGACATTCGTGAGGGCCGGGAGGAACAGGAGAAGAGCTTACGCGATGCCCGCAAGACTATAGGTAAAAAGAAGGAAGATTCATTTGTGAAGAAAGTATTTCGTCGCAAATCTATCTAGAACGACCATGGGACACAAGATACATCCAACAGGATTCAGATTGGGCACTATAAAGGACTGGAAGTCCCGCTGGTTTAACCGTGGGAAGCAACCGGACTTTTTGGAAGAAGATTACTGCGTGCGCCGGTATATTGAGAAAAAACTAGACCGTGCGGCTGTGGAGTCCGTGATTATCACGCGGAGCGGAAACGCTATGTCCATTACCATTCATACGGCACGGCCCGGGCTGGTAATAGGACGGGGTGGAAAAGGAATGGAGGAGCTGCGTGCGGGTGTCCTCAAAGTGCTTGGGTCCCTCGCTCGCGAGCGCGGCGCTCAGTTTACTACCACCATCAAGCTTGATATTGAGGAGATACGAAAGCCGGAAAGTTACGCGCAACTGGTGGCACAAAACCTTACGGAACAAATAGAACGGAGATTTCCGTTCCGACGGGCTATGAAGCAAACGGTTGAGAAGGTTATGCAGCAGCGTGACGTGCAGGGTATTAAGATCTCTCTGGCCGGCAGGTTGGGAGGCGCTGAAATTGCGCGCACCGAGCAACTGTCCCGGGGCACACTGCCGTTGTCCACGCTTCGCGCGGACATTGACTACGCTCATATCAACGCGCGTACAACATACGGTGTGATTGGCGTGAAGGTGTGGCTCTACAAGGGTGAGATATTTGAAAGTGAGATTGGAGAGAATAAGGAGTGATTATATGTTGCTGCCCAAGAAGGTAAAACACAGAAAGTGGCACAAGAGTGCCGGTCAGAAAAAAGGCGTTGCCATGCGGGGCTCCACTATTGCGTTTGGCAGCTGGGGGCTCAAGGCAATGAGCGGCGGGCGTCTTTCTTCACGGCAGATAGAGGCGGCGCGAAGGGCAATGACGAGGCATATTCAACGCGGAGGTAAGATCTGGATACGGGTATTTCCTGACAAGCCAATAACGCGCAAGGGTGCAGAGACGCCTATGGGTCATGGGAAGGGTTCGGTTGAGTTCTTTGTCGCTCCCGTACTTCCAGGGCGCATCATATTTGAAATTGACGGCGTGTCTGACGAACTTGCCAAAGAAGCGCTTCTTCGTGCGGCACATAAGCTTCCCGTAAAAACGCGCATAGTTTCGTCCAACTGATATGAATATGCAAGATTTGAGAAAAAAGAACAGTCAGGAGTTAGCAAAAATGGCGCAGGAAGAGCGTGAACGTTTGCGTGACCTGCGGTTCCGCTTGTCTGGGGCCCAGCTTAAGAACACACATGAGCTTCACGAGACCCGAAAGAACATAGCCCGCATTATGACGGTGATGAGCGAAAAGCGTAAGGTGAACGCGTAAGTATATGAACAAAAAGCAGTTACAAGGCGTAGTGGTAAGTACAAAGATGGCAAAAACCGTCGTGGTTGATGTTGGTTTTATGAAGCAGCACCCCAAATACAAGAAACGGTTTCAGGTGAACACGCGTTACCAGGCACACTATGAGGGTGATGGAGTCACTGAAGGTGACCGCGTGGTCATTGAGGAGACGCGCCCGCAAAGTAAGAACAAGCGCTGGCGGGTGGTTGAAATAGTGAAATCTTCTTCAGGTCACACAGCGACTGACTCTGCTGGTGAGAGTGACGCGAGCCCAGAGGAAGAAGGGGGCGCATAGAGAATATACAAGCAAAGATATGATACAAGTACAGACAATGTTGCAGGTAGCGGACAATTCTGGCGCAAAGCGCGTCCAGGTTATTAAGGTACTTGGCGGTACCCGCCGCCGCTACGCGCGTATTGGCGACATTGTGGTAGTGGCGGTAAAAGAGGCGGAGCCACGCAAGACGGTCAAGAAAAAGGAAGTAGCGAAAGCCGTGGTGGTGCGCCAGAGAAAGGAGTTTGCGCGCAGGGACGGTACAGCAATACGGTTTGACGACAATGCGGTGGTCATTATTGACGCAAACAAGGAACCACGCGGCGGCCGTATCTTCGGACCCATTCCCAGAGAGCTCAAAGAGCGTGGATTTGATAGAATTATTTCCCTTGCTCCAGAGGTAGTATAGTCATGAAAACAACACTGCACGTAAAACAAGGAGATGAGGTGGTCGTCATTGCTGGCGCCGCAAAAGGTCAAAAAGGAAAGGTGCTACGCACGTTTCCTCAAACTGGCCGGTTGGTTATTGAAGGTGTCAACATGCGCCGTAAACATGTGCGTCCGCGGAAACAGGGTGAGAAGGGGCAGATAGTGATGGTGCCCGCCTCCTTGCACGCGTCCAATGTTCGCCTTGTGACGGCTGCTTCTAAAAGAAAGGCAGAGCCTGCGGATAAGCAGAACGCGTAAAAAATATGAAATCACCAATTACACGCCAAAAAGATATTACCAAGGAGCTTCAGACCAAGCTCTCCCTTGGCAATGAGCTGGCCGTGCCGCGCATTACAAAAGCGGTTATCAACACTGGCTTGGGGCGTGTGTTGCAGAACGTAACAAAGCCAGATGACGTGCTTGCCCAGATTGCGGAGGACCTGGCAAAGATTACGGGACAGCGCCCTGTAGTGACTCGCGCAAAGAAGTCCATCGCGTCATTTAAAACGCGGGTGGGACAACCCCTGGGGCTTAAGGTCACACTGAGGGGCGTGCGTATGGAGGACTTTCTTAATCGTCTCATTCACATTGCACTTCCACGAAGTCGGGACTTTAAAGGATTAGATCCGCATGCGGTAGACCGAGATGGTAACCTCACAATAGGCATCAGAGAGCATAATATCTTTCCCGAGACGGCTGATGCGGGGCGTGTGATAGGATTTGAGATCACGTTGGTGACTGATACGGAAGATAAGGAAGCGTCCTTGGAACTGTATAGGAATCTAGGTATTCCCTTTAAAAAGGAAGAAGAATAATGGCAAAGAAATCACTCATCGCAAAGGCAAAACGCAAGCCAAAATACTCTACGCGGGTGGTGCGCCGGTGTTGGCGTTGTGGCAGAAACGGGGGCTATATGCGGGACTTTGGGCTGTGTAGGATTTGCTTTAGAGAACTTGCCTCGCGTGGGGAAATACCCGGTATAAAAAAATCAAGCTGGTAACATGATACACGATCCAATCGGCGACTTCATCATACGAATTCAGAACGCCCAGGCTGTAGGCAAGGAGCGTGTTGACGTACCGTTCTCTGCGCTCAAAAAGGAGGTAGCGGCTGTATTAAAGCGCGAAGGATTTGTTAACGACTTTTCGGTAAAAGGACGGGGTGCTAAAGCGGAGATTAGTGTTGAGTTAGCGTATGAAAAGAATACCCCGCGTATCAGTGGTTTCCGCCGGCGCTCCACACCCGGACAGCGCGAGTATGCTGGGTACGCAAACCTGTTCCCGGTGCAGGGCGGATATGGAGTAGCGGTGCTTTCCACACCTCAGGGCGTGCTTTCAGACAAAGAGGCACGGGCCAAAAAGGTGGGTGGCGAGATATTTTTTGAAGTCTGGTAAGACGGCATTATGAGCAGAATAGGACAACAACCAATTGAAATTCCCAGTGGCGTAACCGTGGTCTTGGACGGACGCACGGTGAGCGTGAAGGGCCCTAAAGGGGAGCTCTCATTGGTGATCCCTTCGGGTGTTGTGGTATCCCAGGAAGGAGAAGAGCTTCAGGTGAGCCCAGAAGGGACTGGCAAGCATGTGGCGGCATTGTGGGGCACGATCCGCGCCCTTATTGCAAACATGGTCCGCGGGGTACACGAAGGATTTGAAAAGAAGCTTGAGATACACGGCGTGGGCTATCGCGCACAGCTTAAAGGAGATACGCTTGAGCTGAGCGTTGGTTTCTCGCACTCTGTTGAGATAGTTGCGCCTGACGGCATCACTTTTGCGGTGGACAAGAACACTGTCACTGTTACAGGCATTGACAAGGCGCTGGTGGGGGAGGTTGCGGCAAATATTAGAAAAGTCAAAAAACCTGAACCGTACAAGGGAAAAGGTATTCGGTATGTAGGTGAGCAAGTTAGACGTAAAGCCGGCAAAAAGGCGGCAGGAACGGAATAAATATGGTTTCCAATAAACGTACACAACGAACATTGCGCCGCGCACGTATTCGTGCGAAGGTTTTGGGTACTTCGGAACGACCACGGGCAGCCGTACATCGTTCACTTGCACACACCTCGGTACAGTTCATAGATGACACGACGGGCCGTACATTGTTTTCGGTAACAGACAAAGGTGCTCACAGAGAGGAGGGCAAGACAAAAACGGAGCGTGCATTTGCGGTGGGTAAACAGGGCGGAGAGGAGCTTAAGAAGCGGGGCATTAACCAAGCAGTGTTTGACAGAGGAGGAAACAGGTACCACGGGCGGGTAAAGGCTGTGGCTGAAGGACTGCGGGATGCCGGTATTACCCTTTAGACAACCACACCATGACAACAAACAACACACAGACAAAGATACGAAAAGGACGACCTAAAGGAAAAGGTGGCCGCGCACGTTTTAATAGAGAAAAGCCCGAGTTTGAGGAAAAGCTTTTGGATCTGGCACGTGTCACGCGTGTGGTTGCGGGAGGAAAGCGGTTTCGTTTCCGTGCCACGGTTGCAGTGGGCGACCGGAAAGGCTCTGTGGGTGTAGGGGTTGCTAAGGGAAACGACGTGGCCCAGGCCATCCAGAAGGCCGCCCACCAAGCAAAGAGGCGGATGGTGAAGGTTCCTATTGTTGATGGCACCATTCCACGTGAAGTGAGAGTGAAGTACAAGGCGGCAGTTGTCTATTTGAAGCCCGCTCCCGCCGGCCGGGGAATCAACGCAGGCGGTGCGGTGCGTGTTGTCTCTGACCTTGCGGGCGTTTCAGATATTATTGGCAAGACGCTTTCGCGTACCACAAATAAACTCAACACAGCCCGCGCCACCATTGAAGGGTTCAAGATTCTGGCGGATACAGCAGCAATCTCTCCGCAGGCAAAATCCAAACATCAGAATCAAAAAGCGGACAAAAAGGATGTGACTGTTGTGGAGAGTGAGGAAAAACAGGCTAACAGTTAAAAGCCAGAGGCTTTAAGCGAGTACATATGCAGCTTAACGACATTTTACAAAAATCTACCCGAGGAAAGAAGCGCGTTGGCCGTGGCGGAAAGCGCGGCCATACTTCAGGACGGGGTACTAAAGGACAGAAGTCCCGGGCAGGACGGAAGATCCGTCCCATGATGCGTGACCTGGTCCAGAAGATTCCCAAGAAACGGGGAACGGGTTTTTCCGCTACCAGTGGTCCTGTTGTTACCGTGGATCTTGGCACTATTGACGCGGCGTTTAATGCGGGAGAAAAGGTGACGCCACGTGTGTTGCATAACCGAGGGATTGTAGACTTGGGACGCAAGACACCCCGGCCGCGCGTGAAGGTGCTTGCCAGAGGAACGCTTGCAAAGAAGCTTATATTGGAAAATGTTGATGCCTCCCAACGGGCGGCACAGCAGATTCTTAAACTTGGTGGTGAGGTTCGCCATATTGAGCGCAACTGATAATGAACACATTTGCCCAGGTATTCAAAATTCCAGAACTAAGGTCCAAGATCTTTTTTGTCCTGGGCATGCTTGTCATATTCCGGGCGGTAGCGGCCATCCCCATGCCGGGCGTGGATCCGGCACGGCTTGAGGCGTTCTTTGCCTCAAATCAGCTCCTTGGTTTGGTGAGCGTCTTTACCGGAGGCACGCTTGCTAACTTCTCCGTGGTGCTCCTTGGCTTGGGGCCCTACATTACGGCGGTCATTATTATGCAGCTTCTTACCATGATATTCCCCAACTTGCGTGAGTTGTGGCTGGAGTCGGGAACGGATGGCAAGCAAAAGTTCAATCAGTACGGCCGGTATCTTACGGTACCTATGGCGGTCCTGCAGGCCTTTGGCACGCTCACGTTGTTGCGCAGCCAGGGAATTATTGGCGGACTGACCTCGTTTGGTATGGTGGCAACAATTGTCACCGTGACGGCAGGAGCAGTTTTCCTTATGTGGCTGGGTGAGCTTATTTCTGAAAAGGGTATCGGCAACGGTATCTCCCTTCTTATCTTTGCAGGTATCATCGCCGCACTGCCCCCCGCGGTGGGTCGGGCGGTGGTTTCATTTGACCAGGCACAGGCGCTTACATACGGCGCGTTCATACTCGTCTCTCTCTTGGTGATTGTGGGGGTGGTTATGGTGGTTGAGGCACAGCGCAATATTCCCATATCGTTTGCCCGGCAGGTGCGCGGACGGCGCGTTTTTGGCGGCTTTTCATCCCACGTGCCTATCCGTGTAAACCAGGCGGGCGTTATGCCTATCATTTTTGCGCTTTCTGTTCTTCTGTTTCCGGGCCTGATCGCGCAGTTTTTAGCCAACGTGAATAACGCAACGGTAGCGGGCGTGGCCACAACGGTGGCGGATCTGTTTAATAACCAGTGGATCTACGGTTTTCTGTATTTTGTGCTCGTCTTTTTGTTTACTTATTTCTACACGGCGGTCACGTTTGACCCAGGTGTCATCTCAGAAAATATTCAAAAGCAGGGCGGGTTTGTGCCAGGCATTCGTCCAGGCCGCCCCACGGCTTTGTTTATGTCTCATGTGGTCAATCGGATCACGTTTGTGGGAGCGTTGTTCTTGGGGCTTATTGCGGTGCTGCCGCTCATAGTGCAGGGTGTACTAGGCATTGCCACGCTCACTATTGGGGGCACGGCACTTCTCATTGTGGTGGCAGTGGCCATTGAGACAATGAGGCAGGTTGAGGCGCAGCTCACTGCGCGTGAGTACGAAGGGTTTTAAGGGCTTTGAGGGGAGACACGTCGTTTCTCCCCTCAACAACGGCCGACTCGCTTCGCTCGTGCGCGGCCTACACCCCTTTTCCTCCAGAAAGAGAACCGCGGGCAGAGCCCGACGCTTCTTGGGGTTTTAAACAAGGCCTCGTTTTGATGTAAGGATAAAAAGCTTCTGGCGGAGCCTTTTGTGGTATTCTAGGGATATGAAGCCAAAAACAATTGTTGTGTTGGGTAAAGCTGGGTCTGGAAAGGGAACGCAGATAGAGTTGTTACAGGAGAAGCTCGCGCCGCACTTGGTCCTGCACACCGGCACACTCTTCAGGCAACTAGTGGAGAAGCAGACGGTGGTGGCTCAGCGTGCCAAAAAGATACTGGATGATGGTGGTCTGCAGCCCGCGTGGCTTGCCTCCTTTTTGTGGCTACGTGAGCTGGTAGAACGGTTTCACACAGGCGACCACATTATTTTTGACGGTACGCCACGGCGTTTGGAAGAGGCGGAAGAGCTTGAAAAGGTAATGGGGTGGCTAGGAAGGACGGAGATAACCGCGCTCCTTATAGATATTTCTGACGAGGAGGCACTTGCTCGGTTGGCAAAACGTAAGCGTGGTGATGATACTGAAGACGCAATACATGAACGGCTGGAGTGGTTCCGCCGCGAGGTGGGACCTGTTGCTGAGAACTACGAGAATAAAGGATACCTTGTGCGAGTAGATGGCATGGGAACGGTGGAAGAGGTGGCAGAGAGAGTTTCCCGCTCCCTTAACCTTTCATGATTCACATAAAAACAGAGACAGAGATAGAGACAATGCGCGCGGGAGGGAGTATCCTCGCGCGTGTTTTACGTGCTCTTGCAGAGATGATTGAGCCGGGGCTCCGTGTTGAAGAATTAGATGTGGTTGCAGAGCAGATGATAGGAGAAGCTGGCGGGTCGCCCTCTTTTAAGGGGTACCACGGATATCCTTCCAGTGTGTGTGTGTCTGTAAACGACGAGGTGGTGCATGGCCTTCCTAAAGAGCACGTGCTTAGGGATGGAGACGTCGTCTCTTTGGACGTGGGTGTGTTCTATGGGGGCTTTCATACGGACTCCGCTATTACCGTGGGGGTGGGCGCATTATCAAAAGACGCGCAGAAACTGCTTTCTGTCACAAAGGCATCGCTTGAGCTGGGGATTGCTATTGCAAAACCTGGAATGACAACAGGAGACCTTGGTTGTGAGATATATGAGTTTATTTCCAGCCAGGACTTAGGGGTGGTGCGGGAGCTTGTGGGCCACGGGGTTGGACGGGAGCTTCAGGAAGAGCCGATGGTGCCTAATTTTGGCAAACCAGGAAAGGGGATAGAGCTGAGGGAGGGGATGACGATTGCAATAGAGCCGATGGTGACGGTTGGAGAGGAGGACGTGGTGCTTGATGAGGACAGCTTTACGTATAAAACAGCAGACGGCTCTCTTGCTGCGCACTTTGAACACACCATCGTCATTACCAAAGACGGCGCGGAGGTGCTTACAAAAGAATGATATTTGATATTGGTACCGGCATTCTAGCGGCTGTATTTACCAGTTGGGTTTTTGGTGTAGAGTTGAGTACGGCGCTGACACTAGGGGGTATTATTTTTGCTCTTTTACCGGATAGTGATGTTTTATGGGGTGCTTTTTTACAAAAAAGGGGGCGATGGTGGGAGCGGGGCATCTGGGGGCACAGGGAGTTTACGCACTATCCGCTTATTCATATTGTTGTAGCGGCTGTTCTTTACTTTCTTACGGGCGGTGTATGGGCGTTTCTGTATGTCCTTTGTACGTTCGGTCACCTTCTTCATGACAGCATCCAAGATGGGTGGGGAATTAAATGGCTCTGGCCGCTGAGAGCGGAGCCCTATGAGTTATATATTAGACGATATGGCAGAAATGATTGGCTTGTAAAAAAAGACTGGAAGCTTCAAGGGGAGTACTTAGGAGGGAGGACGCATATTGACTGGCTTAAAAAAGAATATCTGGGCCGAGTTTTGAAATGGGAGGTTGCTGCGCTTATTGTTGCGGGCCTTATGCTATATCTCTATGTCAAATAAATTTCCAAAAGATTTTTTGTGGGGTTCTGCAACGTCTGCGCATCAGGTGGAGGGTGGCAACCACAACGACTGGTCGGAGTGGGAGAAGAAAAATGCAGAACGATTAGCGAAAGACGGAGGCACATTTTGGCAATGGGGAGCTTGGCAAAAAGAGAAATTTCCTGAAATGTTTGAGGCGGGTAATTATATATCTGGAAAAGCGGCTGAACATTACCGCAGATACAAGGCTGACTTTGATATAGCACAACAGTTAGGACATAATGCACATCGATGCTCGATAGAATGGTCGCGCATTGAGCCGGAGGAAGGAGTATTCAGTGAAGAGGCGATTACGCACTACCAGCAGGTTGTTTCTTCACTTAAAGAGAGAAATTTGGAGCCATTTGTAACACTTTACCACTGGACATTACCGGTGTGGGTTCGCGATATGGGGGGTTGGGAAAATAAGAGAACAGTCGCTCATTTTCTTCAGTATACAAAGAAGATGATTGAAGTTCTTGGTCCTGAGGTGAAGTTTTGGATACCAATTAACGAACCAACTGTGTATGTTGGTCATTCCTATATTATAAGCGTCTTTCCTCCACAAAGAAAAAGTTATATTCTTGCAAATCAAGTTTTAAGGAATCTCATTAAGGCACATAAAGGGGCCTACAAGCTGCTACACGAAAAACTAGGGAAGGATGTGATGGTCGGAAGTAGTCATAACCTTCATTGGCATGTTCCGGCGCGTCCAGACAACATCCTAGATAGGATTGCCACACCTCTTTTGGACTATGTGCGTGATAGACGTTCACTTAAATGGTCAAAGAATTATCAAGACTTTATTGGTTTTAACTATTACTATAGAGATGTGGTTAAGGTTGTTCTTTGGGGAGGGCGTTATGGTGTCATAGATATAGTGAATCCCAACGAATGGGTGTCGGATATGGGTTGGGACGTTGCACCTGAGGGTATCTATCGCGTTCTCAGATACTTAAAAGAGTATAATGTACCAATCTATATTACAGAAAACGGAATTGCAGACAACGATGATGATGACCGTCCACGTTTTATCAAAGAGCATCTTTCTTGGATCAAAAAAGCCATGGATGACGGTGTTGATGTTCGAGGATATTTTTATTGGTCTTTGTTGGATAACTTTGAGTGGGACAAAGGTTTTTGGCCGCGGTTTGGGCTTGTGGAAGTGGACTACATCACAATGGAGCGCAAAATTCGCTCCAGCGCGTGGGAGTATAAAAAGATAATAGAAAGTGGTCTATGACATATCTTGGCGTTGACTATGGTTCAAAACGGGTGGGGCTTGCTAAAGGGAACAGTGAGCAGCGTCTTGCTATGCCGCTGACCACGCTACTTAACAATGAGGTGCTACGTAGCTCGCTACGTAGCATGCTACGTAGCGAGGATATTGAGGCCATAGTTGTTGGCGTCCCTATTAGCTTTGACGGTAAGGAGCACGCGCAAGCTACAGAGGCACGGGCTTTTGGAGAGTCGCTTAAAGAGTTTGGCCTACCTGTCCATTTTGTGAACGAAATGCTTACCACAAAACAGAGCCGCGACTCAGGCGCCAAGGACATTGACGCATCCGCCGCCGCGCTTATCTTGCAGAGTCATCTGGATCGGGTATAGGGCACGCGTGGTATAATAGGGATAATGAAAGTTGTTGACGTGTCAGTTATCGTTCCTGCCTATAATGACCAGGGGCGGTTGGGAAAAACGCTAAAGCGTGTTCATGAGCACCTTTCCGCGCAAACATATTCGTGGGAAGTTCTTGTTGTATTAGATGGTCCCACAGACAGGACACCCACTGTCGCGCGCTCATTTGAAGACACGTTTGACGGGAAACTTCGCGTCATTCACTATCCAGCCAATAGAGGCAAGGGGTACGCGGTGCGCACGGGCATGCTTGCGGCCGCCGGGAAGGTTCGGGTGTTCACAGACGCGGACAACTCAACAGATATCCATTATCTTGAGGACCTGCGCGCAAAAATGGACAAAGGATGTGACGTTGTCATCAGTTCTCGGGATAAGAAAGATGCAGCGGGAGCAGGCCAGACAGTTCCGCAGGTATGGTTCAAACGGCAGTTGGGCAACATGAGCAACCTGCTTGTACAGATTTTCGTGGTATGGGGTATATGGGATACGCAGAACGGGTTTAAGGGTTTTAGTGCAGAGGCGGCCGATGAGCTCTTTGCCAGAAGCCGGATAGACCGGTTCGGGTTTGATTTTGAGGTGTTGGCCATTGCGCGCAGGCTGGGGTATCGCATAGGCATCATCCCTATTCTGTGGGAAAACGATACGAAGAGTTTGGTGAAGTTTTCAAATTACTTTACTACTCTTATAGAGCTTTTGTGGGTGCGCTGGAACCTTTGGACAGGTGTATATAAAGAAAAGCGGTCCCATGAAGAAGCCCTCTCGTGATATTTC
>CAZPCT010000033.1:0-5740 GCA_964585325.1 uncultured Candidatus Saccharibacteria bacterium | reverse complement strand
ACGGCGCGCGGGTTTTTGAGTGCTTCTTCTATGGCTTCCTTTGTAATCTCATGAAAGACAATTCGTTCAGACGTGTCTGCTGAAAGCTTGAGTGCCTGTGCGATGTGCCATGCTATAGCTTCTCCTTCGCGGTCTTCATCTGTGGCAAGAATGACACTCTCGGCTTTTTTGGCCTTGCTTCGCAGAGTGGCAATAACCTTTTTTGACCGGGGGGGCGTGATGTATGAAGGCTCAAACCCGTTTTCCGTGTCTATGCCCAGTGTGCTTTTTGGGAGATCCCGCACATGTCCGTAGGAAGAGTCAACCACAAAACCATCTCCCAAAAAGCGGGAGATCGTTTTTGCTTTTGTTGGACTTTCTACAATGACGAGTTTCACTTCAGTCGTTGATAGGTTTGTGCGCCAATGTTCTTGACTATGCCTTTTAGCTCAAGAGCAGTCAAGCGTGCGCTTGCCTCTGCGGCGGTCAGATTAGTGTGTTTGATTATGGCGTCTATGTAAAGAGGCTCTGTTTCTAACGCGTCTACAATGCGTTGTTCTGTTGCAGAAAGTTCCACCGGGATACTCGTAACGGTGGTGTCTTTGTCAAAGGAAAGGATCTCTAAAATATCGTCCGCGTTGGTAACGGGGTGCGCGCCATCCTGTATGAGCTTGTTTGTTCCTTCGGAGGCGGCTCCCGTGATGGGGCCGGGAACGGCAAAAACCTCACGTGCTTCTGCAAGCGCATGGTCTGCGGTGATGAGCGAACCGCCTGGCAAGCGGGACTCAATCACAAGCGTGCCCAGCGCCGTGCCAGCTATGATGCGGTTCCTGGCGGGGAAGTGTTGCTTCAAAGGCGGCGTGCCCCACGGGTATTCAGAAATAATAGCCCCGTCTTTCTCCAGTATTTTATTGGCAAGAGCACGATTGCTTGTGGGCACAACGGTGTCAAGGCCGTTTCCAAGAACGGCAACAGTGACGCCTCCGGCCTGGAGTGTCGCTTCGTGGGCTCGCGCGTCAATACCTTGGGCAAGGCCACTTACAATAGCAAGACTGGCGCGGGCGAGCGGAGGGATGAGGCGTTCAACCACAAGCGTGCCATAGGAGGAGTGCGCGCGCGTTCCCACAACGGCAAGTGACGGTTGTGTCAGTGCCGGCGCGTTGCCGCGGCAGTAGAGGAGGAGGGGAGAGGAGTGAATGTTTTTTAGAAGGGGTGGGTAGCGTGGATCGTCAATCGTGATTGTCTCAATAGTGTGTTTTTGGAGGCGCTCCCACTCTGCTTCGGGGTCCACCTGCTTTTTGCGTGCGAGTACGCCCGTGATTGTTTTTTCGGAAAGACCGGCATGGGCGAGTTCTGTTGGTGTACGTGACCATGCGTGCTCCGCGGAACCGTACTTAATCACGAGCTTGCGTACGTGGTGCGTGCCGAAGGTAAGGTTGAGCGCGTTAAGCCAGTAGGCGTTGTTGGTCTCTTGAGATGTTGGGGAGTGTCTTGACATTTTGTTGACGGAAAACAGGCGCTATTGCTATAAGGAGGATGCTTGCTTGGTGAGGTGTAGCCTGCTCGCAACAGTGCGTTGTCTTATCCCTCCTGTATACAGCGCATATGCTGCGGGCAGACTACACTTTGTCACAAAATAATAGCGCGCGGCCGTCCTGGAGGACGGCCGCTGTGTTTTAATCTGTGTTTATGTGCTGCATACCTTTCTCGTGATTTTCTAACCAGAGAAGGATGCCTTCTACCACTTTCTCTTTATGTGCCAATACTTTTTTCTTTTCCGCCCCCGTCATGTTTCTAAGCAGAAAGTCTTTCATGTCTGAGGACGCGGGTTTCTTTTTTGGTGTAATGCCTACGCGAATGCGCCAGAACTTCTTCGTACGCACATGTTTAATGACTGACGCTACACCTTTGTGCGTTCCCGCAGACTTGTTATACGTCATTTTTAGGGTCCCTAGCTCCATATCAAGTTCATCATGAATAATCACGATGTTATCAGGTTTCACTCCGTGTTTTCTTGTGGCGGCCCCAACAGCTGTTCCTGATGTGTTCATGAACGTAAGCGGCCGCACGAGCATTGTCTTTGGCCCGGCATTGAGCACTGCTTCTTCCCACACACCTTTCTTTTGTGTGACCCAGTCACTCTTTGTAGGAAGCGCGTCAAGAAGCAGAAACCCCACATTGTGCCGAGTGTTCGTATATTCTTCACCTGGGTTTCCCAAACCAACGATCAAGTATTTCATAGCTACTCTGTTATAAACGTGGCAATATGTTGCCTTATATGCCCGTAATTATACGGATCTTCTTCTGTGGCCACCAGTGCATAAGCCACGCCGGCCGTGGTTGCGACGGTATATGGGCGAATCAAGTTCGTTTCGGTTGACAGCACAAAACTATCCACCTCCTCCAGTGAAAGTGTTTTGGAAAACTCCCAGAAGGCCCAGGCGTCTTCTGGGGTGAGATCTGTAATTACGTTGTTTTGAATAGTGCCGTAGATGTTCCAGAGTGTCCCAAAGTCCCATACCGGGTTCAGAGATACCACCTTACCCTTCACGCTTCTCACTAGCTCCTGCTGGTGCGCAATACGGTCAAAATCTCCCAGTGGGCTGTGTCGCGTGCGCACGAAGCGCAGAGCGTCTTCTGCATTCAGGTGTCTCCACCCGCTTTTAAGTGAAAACGTCTCATATCCTCCCTCTGGAGCAGGAAAGCGTGGATCGTGGATGTCTGTCGGGACATAGACGACCACGCCGTCAATTTCGTCTATGACCTGATAGAGCGTCTCAAGATCAAATATCACGGTGTTATCTATGGTGAGTCCGGTAATAGACTCCACTGCTTGTGTAATTTCACTAAAATCATCCTTACGCTCTCCCCCGCTATAGAGCCACAAGGCGTTCAGTTTTAATTTTTTGCTGTCGTCTGTGTGCACTAAAAGATCCCGCGGAAGGGAAATAAGCTTTACCGTGTTTTCCTGTGGCTGTGCGTGGATGACCACAATGGTATCTGTAAGGTAGGGAGCATTGTTTCCCTTTCCCGCGCGCCCCAAGACCAGAATGTTTTTGGGCTCTTTCCAGATCTGTTTTGTATTATTTTCCCCAAAGAAGGCGTGTAGATCCCACGGATGTATGGTCACCCCGTAGGCTCCTCCACGCAGCAGTTTGTCGCCAACCCATATGTTGCCCGCAATCAAAAGAAGTACAACAAGAACCCCGCCTGTCCGCAGTACCGCATCTTTCCGTCTGTCCCAGATACTTTCGTGCATACTTCTATTATACCTGACTCCCCACCTTTTTAATGAACTCACCGGCGCTTGTCATCTGTCAAAGTTTGATTTTTAAAATGGTGAGGGGTACACTGGGGATACAAAAATGTCAGGCACTCTCAGGACATTTGGCGCTTTTGTGTGGGAGACGGCAAAAATTGTCGTCATTTCTCTTTTAATTATTCTTCCCATTCGCTATTTTATTGCGCAGCCTTTTTTTGTGCGGGGAGACTCCATGTTTCCCAATTTCCAGGACGGTGAATATCTTATTGTGAATGAGATAACTTACCGGTTTAACAGCGTCCAGCGCGGAGATGTGGTGGTCTTTCGCTTTCCCAACGATCCGAGCCAGTTCTTCATCAAGCGGGTCATAGGTCTGCCGGGAGAAACAATTAGAATACAGAACGGCAGTGTGCTGGTTGTAAACCGGACGTACCCGGCGGGAAGAACGCTTAATGAGTCATATATTGCTGAAAGCACGCCGGGAAATGTGGAAGTACGGCTGGACGCGAATGAGTATTTTGTATTGGGGGACAACAGAGATGCGTCGTCCGACTCTCGACGCTGGGGTCCGCTGGCCGAACATTTGATTATTGGTAAAGCATGGCTGCGTGCGTGGCCTGTTGAACGGGCTCAAGCATTAACTGAACAACCTAGATATTAAACTATGGCGAATATGGCAAAAAAGAAATCAGGCAGGAAAAAGGAGGGCATCACAACGGTCAAGGGAATGCACGACATTCTTCCCGACGAACAGGTCTATTGGGAGCGCGTCCGCAACGTTGTGTTTGATGTAGCGAAATTTTATGGGTTTGGCCGTATTATGACGCCTGTGCTTGAAGACCAAGAACTCTTTGCCCGCACCTTGGGTGCGGGGACGGATATAGTGGAAAAAGAAATGTATGCCTTCAAAACACAGGGAGGAGACGCTGTTGCGCTGCGCCCCGAAGGCACCGCACCTGTTGTCAGAGCGTATATTGAGCACGGTATGCACTCGCTTCCCCAGCCAGTTAAGTTGTTCTACTTTGGCCCGTTTTTCCGGCACGAAAAACCTCAAAAGGGCAGATACCGTCAGTTCCGCCAGATGGGCTTTGAGATGATAGGTATAGACGAGCCGTTAGGAGACGCGGAACTTGTGCAGATGGCCTTTGCCATACTGCGGGACCTGGGGGTCAAAAACCTTATCTGCGAGGTCAACACCATTGGAGACCCTGAAGATCGCAAGAAGTATATTAAGGAGCTTAAAAATTACCTGCGGCCGCACGTGCGAAAGCTGCCCGCAGACGACAAGCGAAGGTATAAGCAGAACGTTCTTCGTATTCTGGACACAAAGGAAGAGGAGACGCAGGAAATCCTGGCGAACGCACCCCAAATTATTGACCATGTCTCAGAAGAGGCTCGCGAACACTTCAAGCGGTTCTTGGAGTACCTGGATGAGCTGGAGATTCCGTATCTTTTGAAACCAAACCTAGTGCGGGGGCTGGACTATTACAACCGTACCGTATTTGAAATACGAACAGAGGATGACGTGCGGGCCCACGGCACGTTAATTGCGGGTGGGCGTTACGACGGGCTGGTGAAACAGGTGGGGGGACAGAATACGCCCGCCGTAGGGTTTGGCGCCGGTATTGAGCGCATCATTGAGCAGATGCGAACAGACAACGCGCGAGTGGGAGGTACCAAACGAAGCGTGCTCTTCTTGGTCCAGTTGGGTGATTTGGCAAAGAAGAAAGGATTGGGGCTTATGGAGACGTTCCGGAAGGCAAACCTTAATGTTGAAGAGTCGTTGGGTAAGCACTCTATCCGCTCACAGCTTAAGATAGCCGACAAGATAGGCGCCGATCTGGCGCTTATAGTTGGACAGAAGGAGGCGCTTTCGGACGAGGTCATTATTCGGGACATGGAGACGGGCGTGCAGGAGACGGTTCCTGTCAGGAATATTGTCAAGGATATAAAGCGGCGTCTTGCCAAGAAAAGAAAGTAGCTCATGGCAGACACCGTCTTTCACCGAATAATTCACGGAGAGCTTGAGGCAGACAGAGTGTACGAGGACGAGCGTGTGCTGGTCATAAAGGACATCAAGCCCGCCGCACCTTTACATCTTTTAATTCTACCAAAGGAAAAAGACATCCCTTCTATTAAGGAGATGCAAGAGGAAGACGTGGAACTTCTGGGCCATATGATTTTTGTGGCAAAAAAGCTTGCAGACAAGGAAGGATTGGCTGGCTATCAACTGCTTTTCAATGTTGGCCGTGAGGGAGGGCAAGAGGTAGAGTATCTACACCTGCATCTCATGGGCGGTTGGGACTCTGAAACCGACCCCGATCCGTCGCAAGAGTAAGGTTGCTCAGTTTACTAAAAGCTGTTATTATCTGAGTCCAATGATTGAGGTAAAGAAGAAAAAAAGAGAGTCAACCAGCTCACTTATGCGCCGGTTCAGCAAGCGGGTCCGCCAGTCCGGTGTACTTTTGTCTGCCAGGAAAAATCAGTACTATGAAAAAC
>CAZPCT010000032.1:0-5441 GCA_964585325.1 uncultured Candidatus Saccharibacteria bacterium | reverse complement strand
ATTTACAATGGATGGCTGGTGGGTCTACCACAAACATTTCCAGTCATGCAACACAGGCCTTATCTTTTTTTAATAATGCGCCTAATACTTGGTGTTTTTGGTTTTGGTGTCGCGGGGGCCTTGGCCCCCGCGCTCTTGTATCCCGCTGCCACGCCCTCAGTAACCGCGCCAGAGATGATCATGAGACAACCCACAGTGGCCATTAATGGCATAGCGGTGGCAGTGGATATTGCCGATACACCTGAGCTGCGCACGCAAGGACTTTCAGGCCGGGAGGCTTTGGGCGAGAACGAGGGTATGTTGTTTATATTTGAAGAGCCGTCCATTCGCAGTTTCTGGATGAAGGATATGTATTTTCCCATTGATATTATTTGGATAGGAGGGGACGGCACGGTTGTGGGTGTGACAGAGAATATTCAACCAGACACATTTCCACAGACATTTCCCTCCCCAGAACCGGCACAGTACGTACTTGAGGTTCCTGCTGGTTGGGCAGCCGCAAATAATGTGGGTGTGGGAGATGTGGTATCACTTCCCGTGGTAGAATAGGAGACATAGGGGAGAGAGCATAAAAATATGCTTAGAAAGCTTTTTCATAATCGCGTCATCAGCTCAATGGTCGTCATTGAGTTTTTTGCTACGGCGGGGTATGGCGTCATTGGACCCATCTTTGCCATCTTTGTGGCAGATGAGATAGCTGGTGGCACGGCGCAGGTAGCAGGCTTTGCTGTTGCCATCTTTTGGGCGGTGAAGGCGGTAGTTCAGCTTCCGATTGCCCGCGTGCTAGACAAGATAAAGGGGGAGCGGGACGACTTCTGGGCCTATGTGGGCTCTGAGATAGCGTTTGCTCTTGGTATGTTCGCCTATCTTTTTGTATCAACCCCGCTGCAGATCTACGTACTGCAGGCGTTTCTTGGCGTAGCGTACGCGTTCTACATGGCGTCTATGTATGGACTTTTCAGTAGGCACCTGGACAAGCACCTTGAGAGCACCGAGTGGTCTCTGTATTCCGTCTTTTCGTACTCAATAGCTACAGCAATTGCTACTGCGGTGGGCGGGACGCTTGCGGTGACTGTGGGGTTTGACTCACTCTTCATTATTGCGGGCATCCTTTACTTGGTTGCCGCGTTTGTGAATATCGTCTTTCTGCGGAAAGACCTGGTGCCAGGTGCGGCTATACGGTTTAAATCTTTCAAACACCACGAGCACGATCCTCACAGGCATATTTGACCAGCCCTTAACTTCGTTAGCTTATAAAAAAGAAGACAGCGCCGCTGTGTAAAACCAGCGGCGCTGTGTCGTACGTGGAGCTGATCGCGCCCGGCGGCTCCTGACCACTGAGCCACCAGAAGGCGGCGATGCCGACCGCGATGAGCAGAGCCCACGCGAGTCGCCACCCCCAGCTCATTCTGCTTCTAGTGTACATAGTGCGCTACCGCCAATCTTGGAAAGGGGTAGAAGTGGTGGTGCGGGGACGATGGTCAGATGTTTGCACAACAAAAAGAAAGATGTCAAAGAATCGTCAACTCCCACCCCTGTTCGTTGTAAGAAATAACAAAACAAAATGAGGAAAAAGTCTCTTTGACATTTATTCCTCAACGTTTTACACTTCCTCCATCCTTTAACAGCTGAACGTAGAGCGGTTCACCTTTTATGAATCCACGCATTCTCTTGCCCATCATCCTTGTGCTTGCCATTGTTGCGGCATTTTTTGTTTACCCCGCGCTGTCCAATAGCGTGGGCCTTTCCTTTTTTAACGACATCCCATATAAGCTTGGTCTTGACCTTAAAGGAGGCACGCACCTGGTCTACCAAGCGGATGTGTCTGGCGTAGCGCCCGGTGAACGGGACGACGCAATGGAAGGGTTAAAAAACGTCATTGAGGCGCGTGTAAATCAATTTGGTGTCTCCGAGCCAAACATAACTGTCAACAAGGAGTCCCACCGTCTTATTGCTGAACTTGCGGGAGTGCTTGACGTAAACGAAGCTATTCGCATTATTGGCGAGACACCGTTTCTAGAATTCAGGGAACTGGCACCAGAGACCGCCACCAGTACGGCAACAACCACAGAGAATATTCATGAACAGTTTGTGACCACGGAACTTACCGGGCGTTTTTTGAGGACTGCTTCGTTTACGCTTGACCCGCAGACAGGCGCGCCCGTCGTGCAGCTAATGTTTGATAGTGAGGGTGCCGACCTTTTTGGCGTCATAACGGCGCGTAACGTGGGTAACCCGCTCGCCATCTACCTGGACGGGCAGGCCATCATTGATACAGACGGGGACGGTATCATTACAGAACAGGACCTGTATGCTCCTATTGTCCAACAAGCGATTGAGGGGGGAGAGGCGGTCATTACAGGCACTGGTGTTGAGGAAGCCCAGAACTTGGTGCAGAACCTGAAAGCCGGCGCACTCCCGCTGCCTATTGAGCTCATCTCACAACAGACGGTAGGACCCACGCTTGGTGCCGCGTCTCTCCAGAAGAGTCTCTTTGCGGGCATTATTGGATTTACCGCCGTGGCGCTCTATATGATCTTGTATTACCGGGCGGCGGGTGTCATTACCAGCATCGTCCTTATTTTGTATATGGTCTTCACGCTGGCGCTGTTCAAACTACTGGGCGTGACCCTGACGCTGGCCGGTATTATAGGTTTTATATTGACCATCGGTATGGCGGTGGACGCGAACATTCTCATATTTGAACGTCTTAAAGAAGAGTTGCGGGACGGCAGAGAATTTAAGGTGGCCGTTGAGGAGGCGTTTCGTCACGCGTGGTCGGCCATTCGCGACGCAAACGTTTCAACCATTATGACAGCCGTGGTGCTCTACGCGTTCACCACCAGTCTTATCCGAGGATTCGCGCTCACGCTTGCCGTTGGTCTCCTTGTCTCACTCATAGCTGCCATGGTGATTACCAGGGCACTTATGCGTTTTATCGCAGGAACCGGACTTGCCAAACGTAAGATGCTCTGGAGGACATAAGCATGAATATTATTGGACACGGAAAAATCTTTTTGTCTCTGGCGGCGGTCCTTATGGTCGCGTCTGTTGTGGTGATTTCTTTGTGGGGACTTGAGCTGGGCATAGACTTCACAGGGGGTTCCTTGCTGGAAGTCACGTATCAGACAGAGCGCCCCGCCAACAATACAGTTCGTCAGGCACTTTCAGATCTGCCGATTGGAGACGTCCAGGTGCAGCCTACGGGGGAACACGGAATGTTGCTCAAGTTCCAGCCCGTAAATGAAGAGACCCACCAGCGTGTTATTGAAGAGCTTGCAAAGACGGGGGAGGTACGTGAGGAGCGCTTTGAGTCCATAGGGCCGGTGATAGGAAGCGAACTTCAACGCAGGGCCATCACCGCCATCATTATCGTCATTATACTCATCATCCTCTATGTCGCCTTTGCGTTCCGCGGTGTGGGCCATTTGGTCTCCTCGTGGAAATATAGTTTAGTGACTATTGTCACGCTCGTTCATGACATACTAATACCCACGGCCATTGTGGCGGCGATAGGACATTTTGGAACGTTCCAGGTAGACGCCTTCTTTATTGCCGCTCTTCTAACAATTCTTGGATTTTCCGTGCAGGACACCATTGTGGTATTTGACCGGTTTAGAGAGAACCTTACGCGCAGCAAAGGTGCTGATCTTGCAGACGTGGCAAATAAGAGTATTAACGACGTGTTGGCTCGTTCCATAAACACCTCCCTTACCCTCTTGCTCGTGCTTGCCGCAGTGCTATTCTTTGGAGGACCGACCGTGCGGAACCTCGTCCTTGTTTTGATGCTGGGAACGTTTTTTGGTGCCTATTCTTCCATTTTTGTGGCCAGCCCCCTCCTTGTATGGTGGGCAGACCGCAAGAGGGGATAGCCCGTTGACATTATTTTAAGTTAGTGCTACTCTATATATGGAGATCAATACTATGAAATTTGACGCAGAAACAATACTGACAAATGTATTGAGCGATTTGCCTGCGCGTAGCCGGGACGTTGTCGTCTCGCGGTTTGGTATTGGCAAGCGGGAAGGAGAAACACTGGAAGCCATTGGTCAGCGCTATTCCATCACGCGGGAACGCGTGCGGCAAATAGAGGCAGATGCTCTTAAATCTGTTAAGGAGAAGCGGGGCCAGGGGCAATTCGCCGAACTTTTAGGGGCGTTGGAAGGATATATTCGCGAACACGGGAGCGTTGTTGACGAAACAATGGTCCAGCGTTCGTTTTCACGTGACTATTTTAATGTAGAAAACTCCCGCGACTGGGAAGGGTTCGTACAGCTCCTCCTCTCTGTGGGCACACAGTTTAAGAAAGCAGGCACAAACGATCTCTTTTCTACCCGCTGGTATCTTGATGAGGCAGCATTGCAGGTCTCAGAAGCAGTGTCACGCAAGGCCATTGAACACTTCAAAAAAATAGACAAGATTCTTGAGGAGCAGGAACTCATTACATTCGTAAAGTCCGCCTTTCCTGAACTTTCAGACCGGGCCGCGCTTAGTTACGTAACGGGCTGCACAGTGGTCAAAGCAAACGTGTACGGGCAGTGGGGTCTTAAGGATTGGTCAGAAATTCGCCCCCGTGGCGTAAAAGACAAGGCGTACCTGGTTATGAAGCAGCACGGCGACCCACTTCACTTTACAGACGTTGCGGGTCTTATCAACAAGACAGGGTTTTCTGAGCGTACGGCTCTGCCACAAACAGTGCATAATGAACTTATCAAGAGCCCACACTTTGTATTGGTGGGCCGCGGCATGTACGCGCTCAAAGAGTGGGGATATGAGGAGGGAACAGTGCGGGAAGTTATTGAAGACGAGCTCAAAAAGCGTGGGCCTATGCATAAGGACGAGCTGGTAAAGGCTGTCCTCGCCCGCCGGTTTGTGAAGCCCAGCACGGTAGTGCTCAACCTCAACCAGTTTAAAAAAACTGGTGACGGCAAATATACACTTGCGTAATACGGACTCATGGTAATGCCATGATCCAACAATGATGCTGGAGGGAATCTTTCGTATTTTTGAGACAACTTTTTCACTGATACTACAATGGTGGTGGATTCCCGCCCCCATTGTTTTGTTTATAGTCTTTGAGGCTCTCTGGCTTCGGCACAAGCGGCTGGAGTACATGCGTGATATTGACTGGGCGCTCCTTCGCCTGGTTGTCCCGCAAGATGTGGTAAAGACACCTCTTGCTATGGAACAGGTATTCGCGAACTTGCACAGCATTCAGCTTGAAGGAAGTTGGTGGGAGCGAAACATGGGAGGGAAGGTTCAGGAGTGGTTTTCTATTGAGATCATCTCAGTCTCGGGAGATATCTTCTTTTTCATCCGCACCCCCCGAAAATTCAGGAATCTTGTGGAGTCTGCCCTGTACGCACAGTATCCAGACGCTGAAATAGAGGAATACGAAGACTACGTATTCAACGTGCCAGAGGTACTTCCCAGTGAAGACA
>CAZPCT010000031.1:0-12990 GCA_964585325.1 uncultured Candidatus Saccharibacteria bacterium | reverse complement strand
CTTGTTTTTTGCACGCCTGATAGAACTCAATGGCGCCGTACATGGCGCCGTGGTCCGTAAGCGCTACGGCGTCCATGCCAAGCTCCTTCACGCGGGAGACAAGCTCTGGAACTTTTGGCAGCCCATCTAAAAGAGAGTAGTGCGAGTGCACGTGCAAATGTACGAATCCTGGTTGCGGTCCGGTGGTCATGGGCAAACCCTCATGAGAAGTTAAAAGAGTACTTCCATTATAACGGAAAGGAGGCCTCCCTGCGAGGAGAACAAGCTGTGGAGAGTTTTGACGTAGAGGATGGAGGACGCTATACCTAATAAACATGAAGCAAGAACGACCGGCAGAGTGGAACAGTGACGAGCTTTCACGTCTTGTGCATGACAAGTCGTGGGCAGGTGACCTGTGGGGACCCACAGGGGCTATTGCGTACGCAGAGGCGCGATTTGAACAGCAGATGAATTCCGCGCAGACCGACAGAGAACGTGCTGGCGCGCACACGTCTCTCTCAAGCACGTATTACACTGCGCGGGGAAATGCAGATGCACACCTTAGAAAAAGCGAGGGCGATGAGAGGGAGCGGTGGTCTGAACGAAGTCAAACATATTTAAAAAAAGCGCTGCACCATTCAAATGAAGTGGAGCGACTGGTAGGAGTGGAAGGTATGACTCCGGACCAACTTGACGTGCGTGCAACCATTCTTCATAGCGCAGGGCGTACTGGCGAGGCGTTGGGACTGGTGGACGAGGCGTTGGCCAGGAGTGAGGTCACTCCAGAGTCACACGCGCTCCTCCTAACGCGAAAGGCGCGTATACACGACGAGCGGGGCCGCCACAGCGAAGCGGCTGCACTGCTCATCCAAGCGCGGGAAGAAGCCAAAAAAGTGCGGGGGCAGACACAGGTGCGCATTGAGAAGGCGTGGGGCAGGCATCTAGAAGCGGTGGGCGATAAAGAAGGAGCGGGAGAGGCGTATGACGTAGCGCTGGCGCAAGCTGAACACATGGGCGGTATGGATGACCAGGTAGCCAAAATTTCTGCCCTTAAGAAGCGACTCACACTGTCCGTTCTCCTATTTGCTTTCTCGTCGGCCGTGGCAAAGTGTCTTGTCTGGATGGCCTAGCCTCTTTGCCATATGTCACTGTTTCTGATATTATGCTCAGGCTTCACAACATGTTAAAATACGAATAGAAATTAGAACGAAGCGACGATATGGGCGTACCAAAAGGACGTAGAACAAAATCAAAGCAAGGACACAGACGTTCTCACCTGAGTCTGGAGAAAAAGCAGCTGGCACGCTGCCAGCATTGTAGTTCTCCCGTCATGGCCCATCAGGTATGCGAAAATTGCGGATACTACAAGGGGCGACAGGTCAAAGACGTGCTTGCCAAGCTTACAAAGAGAGAGCGCAAGGCAAAGGAGCAGGAGCTGGCAAACGCACAGGAGCAGGAAACGAGTTCATAAGTTCGTAGTTTATACGTTTAAATGTTCTTTAACTAGGCGCGAGCGGCGCGAGTGCCGCAGCGGCTAGCGGACTACATAATATGGGTTCACGGCATCTTTCACGCCAAATAGCAGTTCAATCACTTTATGAGTGGGACTTCCGTGGGAGCAACAACTCTGAAGCCTCCCAAATACTTGAGCATACTCTAGAAGAGTTCGGTGAATCGCTTGACGACCACACGTTCACCCAAAACCTGGTGAGCGGCGTCTTGGACAACCGGGAACACATTGATAAAGTCATTGAAACTGCGGCGCCGGACTGGCCGCTTGAGCAGATAACGACCGTTGACCGCAACATCTTGCGGCTGGGCCTCTTTGAGCTTCTTTTTGGTAACTACAAGGAAGCGCCTCCCAAGGTTGCCATCAACGAAGCTATTGAGCTTGCCAAGACATTTGGTGGCGAATCCTCTGGCCGTTTTGTTAACGGCGTTCTGGGAACGGTTTACCGTGAAATGGGCGAGCCTCTTAAAGACGACGCACCGCCCCGCAATGAGAAGTCACAAGAACAAGAAAAAAATAAAACACAGGAACAGGATACTGATAAAGACGAAAAGAGCAGCTGATCTAGTGTTGTAACGCTTTTATGAAACAGAGTTGGAAAGACGTGCAGGAGGAGTTGGGGGTGACGTTCAAAGACGAGGCGCTCTTGCGCCAGGCGTTCACCCACCGCTCTTATTTGAACGAGAACCCAGAAAAGGGACTTGAGCACAACGAACGGCTTGAATTTTTAGGAGACGCGGTTTTGGAATTGGTAGTGACGGAGCACCTGTACGTAACGTACAAGAATCCCGAAGGAGAGCTCACCAGCTGGCGGGCGGCGCTGGTGAACACGCAGACCATGGGCCAGGTGGCGGACATTCTGCATTTTAACAATTACCTTCTTCTCTCCCGCGGGGAATCTAAAGATACAGGCCGTGCCCGTCAGGCTATCCTGGCGAACACGCTGGAAGCGGTTATAGGCGCCCTGTATCTTGACCAAGGGTATGACGCGGCCGCGGTGTTTATTCAGCGCCACATCATTGCAAAACTCCCGCAGATTATAGACGCCAAGCTCTACCGCGACGCCAAAAGCTACTTTCAGGAGGTGGCGCAGGAGAAACTAGGCATCACACCCACCTACGAGACACTCTCTGAATTGGGGCCTGACCACAATAAAGTGTTTAAGGTGGGGGCATATCTTAAGCAAGACTTGGTAGCAGAGGGCGAGGGGGCGTCTAAACAAGAGGCAGAACAGGAGGCGGCACGTATGGCGCTTGCGGCGCAGGGATGGAGTTAGGTTTTCTCAAGGGAGACACCGCATAGTTTCTCCCCTGAGCGGATCCCTCTTCCTTTCCAATGTATCACTTGCACGGGCAGAGCCCGATGCTCCGCGATCATTTTATAATGCAACTTAAAAGTTTAGAACTAAGTGGGTTTAAGTCGTTCGCCAAACGAACGACTGTTGATTTTACGGCCGGCGTGACGGCCATTGTGGGACCCAACGGCTCGGGTAAATCAAACATTGTAGACGCGATCCGCTGGGTGTTGGCGGAACAAAGCTTTAAAAATTTGCGGGGAAAGAAGGGGGAGGACCTCATTTTTCACGGCTCTTCACACAGAAACGCTCTTCCCCGTGCGCGTGTGGAGCTGACACTGGTCAATGCGGCAGGCGAGGCAGCTTTTGACGCGGCAGAGGTGTCTCTTGCCCGTGAAGTGAAAAAGGGAGGGGACAATACCTATACTATAAACGGTAAAAGCGTCCGGCTCATGGACCTAGAGGAGTTTTTGTCCCGCAGCAGGGTCGGCTCCGGCTCTTTTCGCATACTTTCCCAAGGTATGTCAGACATGCTCCTCCGTCTTGGTCCCGGTGAGCTGCGCTCGTACGTAGAGGAGGCGGCGGGTCTCAAGGAGTTCCAGGACAAAAAAGAACGCTCACATAAAAAAATTGAAGACGCCAAAGCAAACCTTGCCCGTGTTGGAACACTTCTTGCAGAAATAACACCACAGCTTACGGTTTTGCGCCGTGAAGTGGGGAAATTTGAAAAAAAGGGCCAGGTAGAGGCAGCGCTCAAAGAAGTGGCAGTGGCACTCTTTGGCTACCGGCTGGGTGAGCTTGCTAAACGTGAGCGCGTAGCCGCGGACGATACAAAGCGTCTGCGCAAGCTGATAGAGGAGCGTGAGAAGGAGATTAGTGTGCTTGAGCAGGCGTTTGAAGAGACAGCAGAAGAGAAGGACGGCGGTAACCGTGAAGAGCTGCAGGTTCTTAGGAAAAAGGACCACGAACTTTCCCGCATGCTTGTGCGCCTGGAAGGGCAGCTTGAAGTTGAAAAAGAGGCGTCCAAAAGAATGCGCCCTGTCACGCAGGAGTACGTCAAAGAGGCACTAACCACGCTCATCTCAGACGCACAGAATGGGACGGCTGGTACGGACAAGATGATAGAGGTGCTCAGCCACCTCATAAAAGAGATAGAGGGAGGGCGTGTTCCAGACGACAATAGTAAAGAGCTGGAACGCCTACAGGAAGAACATAAACGTGTTCAGGCGCAGCAGCAAGAAATGGCCGCAACACTTGTGGTGCGCGAAAAGGAAGAGATGCGCAGTGCGCAGAATCTTACGCAGGTGAAGCAGGATATACTCAAAAAAGAAAAAGCGTACCGGGAAGCGAACGAGGAGTTGCGGGAGCTGCAAAAACAACTAAACGCGGCAGAGCTGGAGGGGGAAAAGACAGCAGTCCGTCGCGAACAGCTGCACCATGATATAGAGCACGTAGGTGTTGTCACACTCTCAGAGATCTCTGCCGCAACTCCGGCAAAAGTTGACGAGGATGCTATAGAGAAGGAGCTGTGGGCGTTAAAAAAGAAACGTGATCGCATTGGTGATATTGACCCTGCCGTCCAAAAGGAACACGAGGCCGTCTCTGAGCGTCACGCGTTCCTAACGAGGGAGCAGGGAGACCTTGAGCGCACACTTGTCTCACTTGAAACAATGGTGCACAAACTGGAGCAAGAGATAGAGACGCGCTTTAAGGCCGCGGTCCGCACCATGAGCGGCGCATTTAACAAAAACCTTGAGCTGATGTTTGGCGGGGGCTCTGCCTCGCTCTCGCTTACAGAGACAGCGACGGAAGAGGGTGATGAGGAGGATTCAGAAGGTATCCGCATTACCGTGGACTTGCCCAACAAGAAGGTTAAAAGCTTGGGTATGCTTTCGGGTGGCGAACGCACACTTGTCTCTATTGCTCTGCTGTTTGCGTTGGTTGACCTGCGCAAACCCCCGTTTTTGGTGCTAGACGAGATAGACGCCGCGCTTGATGAGGTGAACTCTCAGAAATTTATGAAACTGGTTGCGGAGCGCGCGCACGAAACACAGTTTCTCATCATTACGCACAACAGAGAGACCATGCGCGCCGCGGACGCACTCTACGGGGTGAGTATGAGAGAGGGCATTTCTCAACTTCTCTCGCTTAAACTGGAGGAGGCGCAAGAGACAGCAACGGCATAGATCTGGTATCATGTAAAACGTGGACATTCTACCCCAACTTATTGCGAACAGCATCATTGCGGGCGCTATCTACACGCTAGTGGCGCTGGGGTTCAATCTTATCTACTCCACGGTCCGCTTCTTTGACTTGGGGTATGGAGCGTTGACGGCGGTGGGGGCCTACACCGTCTTTTTTGTGACGCGCATGCTTGGCCTGCCCCTATGGGGGGCAATCCTTGCCGGAATCATTGTCTCCGGCACGGTGGGATGGCTCATGGGCCGTCTTGTCTACCAGCCGCTCCGGGAGCGCAAGGCGTCCACTATGGTGCTTTTGGTGGCATCACTGGGGGTCTTCACCGCCCTGCAGGCAGTGGTTGCCATCCTGTTCAGCAGTCAGTTCCGTACACTTGCAAGTACCGCGGGGCAGCGTATCTTCACCGTGGGCGGTGGCATCATTACCCAGACGCAGCTTATCATTCTCATTGTAGCGTTCAGTATCATGGGGGTACTCGCGGCAGTGCTCAAGTTCACCACCTTTGGCAAGGCGGTACGCGCGGTGAGCGACGACGAAAGCGTGGCCAAAATAGTGGGCATCAACACAAACAAAGTTATAGGCAGGGTGTTTTTTATTGGTTCCGCTATTGCAGGTGTTGCAGGTATGATGGTGGGATTTGATACGGGTATTGAGCCTACTATGGGTCTTTCACTTCTACTGAAGGGAGTTATAGCGGCCATTGTGGGAGGTATTGGCAATGTGTACGGAAGCGTGGCGGGCGCCTTTCTCCTTGGTTTTGTGGAGAACTTTGGTATATGGCACATTTCGGGGGAATGGAAGGACGCCATAGCGTTCGCGCTCCTCATTATTTTCCTTTTACTACGCCCGCAGGGTATATTTAAGCGCTGATATGCCATATCTTGTTCACCTTCTTATTCTTATAGGGATATACGCCGGTCTGGGACTGAGCCTCAACCTTGTGGTGGGCTACACGGGCCTTCTTTCAGTGGCGCACGCCGCCTTCTTTGGCATTGGCGCGTATGTGACGGCTATCTTGCTTACCACCGCGGGCATAGGCTTCTTTCCCGCGGTTCTTGCGGGAATTGTCATTACCGCAGTGGCCAGTTTTCTTATTGGTCTTGTCCTCTCCCGTTTTAAGGAAGACTACTACGCGCTTGGCTCGTTTGGGTTTAATATTATTGTCTACAGTATTTTTCTTAACTGGCAGGAGGTAACACGCGGGCCGTTGGGTATCCCGGGAATACCCCGCCCCGAACTAGGGGGGCTTTCGTTTACAAGTAATGAGATGTTTCTCATTCTTGTTGTTGTCTACGTTCTTCTCACGTGGGCGCTCTCACGCCTTATTGTCCGCTCATCGTTTGGGCGGGTACTCAAGGCTATCCGCGAAGACGAGGAGGCGGTCAGCGTGTTTGGCTACCACACCGTGTGGTACAAACTCGCCATCTTTGTTGTTGCGGGTGCTATGGCCTCTGTTGCGGGCGCGCTGTTTGCGACGTATATAACGTTTGTGGACCCCTCCTCCTTTGCGCTTATGGAGTCCGTCTTTATTTTGGCAATAGTCATTCTGGGCGGACTGGCTAATCTACAGGGCTCCATTTGGGGGGCGGTCTTTCTTATACTGTTGCCGGAAATCCTGCGCTTTGTTGGCTTCCCGTCAGAGATAGCCGCACAGATGAGGCAAGTGGTGTATGGCCTGTTGCTTATCCTTTTAATGCTCTACCGCCCGCAAGGACTTAAAGGAGAATACAAACTGTGAGCTTGCTGCGTACGCACAATCTGGAAAAGCACTTTGAGGGCGTGACCGCGGTCAACAAGCTTTCTGTTGCGTTTGAACCAGGGCGCATCACGGGCGTCATTGGGCCAAACGGTTCGGGCAAGACCACGTTCATCAACCTCCTTACTGGGCTAGTGCCTCTGGACAAAGGCACAGTGCAGGTGAGCGGCGTCACGCTTGAGAAAGTTCATTCCCACGAGGTTGCCGCGTACGGAATCACGCGCACGTTTCAGAATGTACGTCTCTTTGAGCAAATGAAGGTGCAGGATAACGTGCTGGTAGCGCTGACAGAGCGGAACGTATGGAGTGCATTGTTTGAGCGCTACAAGGACCTGCACGCACAGCAAGCTGAAGAGGTGCTCCGTCGCGTAGGACTGTGGGAGAAGCGCAATGAACTTGCCGCGAATCTCTCTTATGGGCAGCGTAAGCTTCTTGAGATAGCCCGGGTGCTTGCGATGGACGCGGATATCATCCTTTTTGACGAACCGTTTGCCGGCCTTTTTCCAGAAATGGTTGAGAAGGTGGCAGACATTCTTGAAGAGCTTAAGAAAAAAGGGAAGACGGTGGTGTTAGTGGAGCACAATATGGAACTGATACGAAAGCTTTCAGACCACGTGATTGTTATTGACGCCGGTGCGCTTCTTGCAGAAGGAGATCCTGACGAGGTGCTTGCCCGGAAAGACGTGATAGAGGCGTATTTGGGAGAGTAAGATAGGGCCTACTTTTTGACTTTTTCCAACATCTTTGGTAAAAATTAACCAATGAACACACCTTCTACAGAGTGTAGGTGGGTGACCTATGTAGGTATTGGTATTCTTGTGGTCCTCGCGCTGTGGGGACTTTTTTCGTTGGCAGAGCCGGCATCTGTTCCAAATGAAGTATTTCGTGTAGGCGCAGTGGAGGCCCTGAGTGGTAATGCTTCTTATTATGGCGAATTGACCCGCCAGGGGGTAGAAATTGCTCAAGAGGAACTGCTTAAGGAATACCCCAACCTTAAACTTGAAGTTTTTCATCAAGACAGTTTTTATACTCCCAAGGGTGGAGTGGAGGCATACCAAAGCCTGCGCGCGCAAAATATGATTGATGCTGTTATAACTCATGGTAGCCCCATAGCTCTTTCCGTTAAACCGATGGCCGAGCAGGACGGTATTTTGCAGATGGCTGTTTCAGCCTCTGTTGCGGACTACAGTACTCCTAACGATCTGTCATTTAGAACAAGTGCGCCCACTGACCTGGAAGCCGCACCAATGGCCTCCTTTATTAACAAGCAGGGGTATGAACGACTTGCGGTCCTCTACTTTCAAAATGATATTGGAGTGAGTATAACGGAATCTCTCACTGAGGAGCTTGCGGGCACTGGAACAGAGGTGGTGCTGAATGAGGGTTTTCTTGTTGACGCGTCCGACTTTAGAACGCAGCTCGCGCGGATAAGACAAGCGGAAGTAGACGCCGTATATGTGGCGGGACTTGCTTCAAACATCGCAAACATTCTCAACCAAGCGGATGAGCTGGGTATTGACGCTCAATTTCTTGGCTTTAGAGCAAGTGAGGACCCGGTGTTGATAGACAATGCCCCTGAAACTTCGGAAGGGTTTATTTACACGTACGCTTTTGACCCAGAAAGTTCAGAAGCAAGCGAATTTACCCAAGTATTTGAAAAGAAGTATAACAAAAAGCCGGACGGCTACGCGGCCGAAGGGTATGTGGGTCTTAAGCTTATGGTGGAGGCATTTATTGAATGCGGAAAGGACAACGCCTGTATCCAGGAATATCTTTCTGGGTTGGACAGACACCCATCCATTCTTGGCCCTCTTTCGTTTGATGAGAATGGAGACGTCTCTTATGAGTTTTTCCTAAAGACTGTCCGTAACGGCGAATTTGTACGTCTAGAAAACTAACAATGAACCAAACCACAAAAATCATCCTCGGCATTATAGTCCTCGCGCTTGTTGTGTGGGGCGTGTATGCGTACAGCCAGCCTGAACCGGCGCAAGGAGACGTGTTTAAGCTGGGGCTTGCGGTAAGCCAGACAGGGTATGCGGCAAACTGGGGAGAGGGAGAGATACGGGCTGTAGAACTTGTGCTTGATGAATACAGGGACGAGCTCAATTTCCCAGTGGAGCTTGTTATTGAGGATACCGAGGCTGAAGGGCTGGCCACTGTAAACGCCATGAAGAAGCTGATAGAGGTAGAAAGAGTTGACGCAATCATAGGGCCTACTTGGGGTGACAGCTTCCAGGGCGGCTATCCCATTGCGGAGCAGGCGCAAATACCAGTCATCTCATCAAGCGCCGCGTTTGAGAGTTTGGGGGAGGTAAATCCTTATTCGTTTGCGTTCTCTACGTGGTGGCCGCAGGAACAAGAGGCACGGGTCCTTGTGGAGCACATGAAGGAGAGCGGAGTCCAGAACGTGCAGGCTATTCATGACCAAGATGCGTTTAATGCAAAGTTTACAGACATTTTTATTAGTGTTGCGCAGCAAAACGGTATAACGGTGCAAAGGACATCTGTGCCGGTTGGGACAAATGATTTTAGAACGGTAATCGCGAAGGTGGATCCCAATAGCACCCAGGCAATTCTTGCGCTCTTCCAGGACACTGGCTCGGTAGGACCCATGATGAAGCAGTTTAGAGAGCAGGACGTTCCTCTTGCTGTATACTCCACAACATCCGCACAAAATGAAGAAAACCTAGAAAACTTTCCAGGCCTCTTTGACGGCTTGTTCTACTCCTTCCCAGATTATGTGGGGGATAAGGAGTATCAAAAAGTGCAGGACAGATTCACAGACAGGTACGGAGCCGATGCGGCAGAAGGACCCGCATTCGTGAACGCCTACAATGCTGCTAAAATGCTGTTTGAGGCGCTCAAGGACGGGCGCGCGACAGGAACAGAGCTTAGAGAGAGACTCGCGAACGTGCGCACAGAGGGGATTGGGACAGATGACCTGTACTTTAACGAAAACAGACAGATAGGGAACGTGGCATTTAAAATAAAGACCATCCAAAACAACCAATTTGTTGACGTTGAATAAGTAGCACAATGAACCAAACCACAAAAATAATCCTCGGCATTATAGTCCTCGCGCTTGTGGTGTGGGGGGTGTACGTTCTTGCGCAACCAAAGCCCGCGGAAGGTGAGCCTATCAGAATTGGGTTCATTGGGCCATTAACGGGTGACGGGGCTGCATGGGGAGAGGAGCAAAAAAATGCAGCAGAGATAGCAATTTCTGAAATAAATAAAAATGGAGGCATAAACGGCATTCCGTTGCAGATGGTATACGAAGACGGAAAGTGTGACGGACAAGAAGCGTCCACTGTTGCGCAAAAACTCATTCGTGACGGAATAGAAATTCTTATACCTGTCTGTTCTGCAGAAACGCTTGCCGTTGCGCCTGTTGCAGAGGAAAATCAGGTTCTCGTGCTGGCAGTTTGGCCAACACATCCTGCTGTTACGGATGCCGGAGATTATATTTTTAGAAACTCATATTCTGACACAGATACAGGGCGTGTAATGGCAGAGACAATAGGAGCTTCGCATGACAGGGTGGGGGTGATAACCGAGCTCACCGATTATCCTGTTGGGGTGAGAGACGCTTTTCTGGGCATATTCAGCGGTACGGTAATTCAGGAGGGGTATCAACCAAACTCACGTGACGTGCGTACGCAGGTTTCTAAAATTCTCTCACAGAACCCCGAAGCAATATTGATCAATCCCAACTTTCCTGCAACGGGGCTTGCGGTACTCCAACAAATCAGACAACAAGGGTTTAAGGGACAGCTCTATGGCAACTTCTTTGGCTCGAGCGGTGATGTCCTTGGCGCGTCCGAAGCCCAGGGCATGATCTTTTTTGCCGACCCCACTGTTGCTGAAAACTCCGTAAAAAGGCGGCTTTTTGAAGCATATGAGGAACAATTTGGAGGCAAGCCCAACTTTGAGTTCGCGGTTGCCGCCACATATGACGCTATCCACATACTGAAAGGAGCGCTTGAAGAGGCGGGAGAGAATCCAGACGCATTGCGCGATTATCTATATGACCTTCAAAACTTTGAAGGAGCACTAGGTATCTACGGGTTTGATGAAAATGGGGATATGGTTGGTGTCTCTCCAGCAGCGAAAAAGATAGAAAATAATCAAATTATGGACGTGAAATAAGTGATGAAACAAGCCCCAAAAATCATCCTCGGCATCGTAGTCCTCGCGCTTGTTGTGTGGGGGGTGGTGGCCTACAACAGTGAACCGGCGCGGGAGGGTACGGTGAAAATTGGCGCGGTACTGCCGCTGACGGGCTGGGGTGCTTACTGGGGGGAGCCTGAACAAGCTGGTGCGCAACTTGCCGTACGTGACATTCGGGCAGCCGGCGGGGACGTTGAGCTATTTATAGAGGACGGCGCCACCGAGGCACGCACATCCGCCTCTGCCGCACAGAAACTTATCACCGTGAATGGCGTGGAGGGCATGTTCACCTCCTTTACCGGGCCTTCTTCGGCCGTCTCGCCCATTGCGCGTGAAAACGAGGTTCCGCTTCTCTTTGTGTCTGCTACCAAGAGTATTCTGGAACAGAACCCGTATGCTCTTAAAACCTATTTCAATATTGAAAAGCAGTGCTACGAAGGGGCGCGCCATTTTGTAGCAGAGGGTTCTCTACATTTGGGCGGTTTTCTTATGACGCTTGATTTTGCCAGTGAGTGCCAGCAGGGCATAGAACGGGCGGTTGAAGGGACCAGTGTGGTGACCAGCTACTATGAATTTCCGGTGGACACCACCGATTTTCGCACTGACATTGCAAAGGCGCGCGAAGCAGACGTGGACGCGGTGATCTCCATTTTTTACGAGGAAAATGCAGTTGCCTTCTTCCGCCAGCGCGCAGAGCTTAACTGGATCACCCCCATTGTGACAGGGCTTGGTGTCACAGATAACTTTCCCGAGTCGGCCCGTGAAAACGTACGGCCAGAAACACTTGAAGGGGTGATTACGTACGATCAGCTCATTAGCAACTGGTTTGCCGAGCGCATGAGGGAAGAATACCCTGACATGTCGCCAGACCAGTATCTTGCGGCAGCTTACGGCTATGACGAGACAATGTACCTCTACGAAGCCTTGCAAGAGTGCCCCCGCGGCGATGCTGAGTGCGTAATAGAGGAAATACGAAAAGGCTCAAGTGAAAATCGCGCTCTCATTAGTGAAGGATTCGGTGGGGATAGAAATATTATTCTTAATCCGGCATACTTACGGTACACAGACGGACAACTTGTACCTGTTGAACTCAACCAATAAACCATGAACCAAACAACTAAAATTATTCTTGGCATCGTCGTCCTCGCACTCATTGTGTGGGGGGTGTATGCCTACAACCAGCCAGAACCCGCACAGGGTGAGCCGATTAAGATTGGCGCCGTATTGCCTCTCACGGGCGATCTTGCGGCGATTGGAGAAGAGATACAACGCGGCGCGGACCTGGCCATTGAAGAGCTTTTAGAGGAAGGGTATCAGGTAACGCTTATAGCGGAAGACGACCAGTTTCTGCCAGCACGGGCGGCGTCTGCTGCCACAAAACTTGTGACCATTGATAATGTTGATGCCGCTTTTACTGCAACAGGAGAAGAGGCGCGGCCAATGGAAAGGATCTTTCACAGCAACACAACGCCGTTACTTGTGGCGTGGGATAGCACAGAGGAACTGAAACAAGAGTTCAGTGAATATATTTTCAGCATAGGGTTTAGCCAGGAGCAAAACGCGGAAAAGATGGCTGACTATGCCTACAATCAGCTTGGTTTGAGAAACATTGCGATTATAGGGCACTCAGACAACGTTATTGATATTCTAATGGAGACGTTTGGTGAGGAGTTTAGAGAGCGGGGTGGCACAATCAGCCGGCTTGATCGTCTTCAGGTTACAGAAAGAGATTTTCGCACCCACATCACGCAAATGAAAAATGACCAAGTTGATGGCGTATACTTCGCATTTATTCCACCAGTCAACGGAGTGTTTATGAGCCAGGCATCTCAGCTGGGGCTTGATGTACAGCTTTTGGGAACGGACGGGGTGCAGTTATTTGAGATCCAAGACGCAGGGGGCGCTGCAGAAGGCCTCCATTACACCGGTCTCTTTGTAGAGGAGGGCGATAAATTGGCGCGCACGTACAGAGAGAAGTTTGGCAACGATTCCGAAAGCCTTGCTTTTGTGTCCTTCGGGTACGATTCTGTTATCACGTTGGTGGAGGCTAAAAAGATTGCAGTGCGAGAAGGTATTCCA
>CAZPCT010000030.1:0-6570 GCA_964585325.1 uncultured Candidatus Saccharibacteria bacterium | reverse complement strand
GTTCTATGGGTAGCGCGATAATTTCTGGAACGGTGTATGAATGATTCTCTTTAATTAATTGTTCAACCTCCGCATACCGTTCTTTTGTTGTTTTTATGAAGAGAAGATATTCCCCCGTATTTTCTACCTTTCCCTCCCATTTATATATACTTGTCACTGGGCCCACTATTTGCACGCAAGCGGCGCACTTTTTCTCCACTAAAATGTTAGCGATTTTTTCCGCCTCTTCTTTACTGCCAGCAGTGGTTTTGACTTCTAGGTTCATTTTTCTTTGGTTTCTCTGCTACGTAGCATGTTACGTAGCAGAGAGTAAGAGTTATTCTTTTTCTAGCACAAATAGGCCCTGAGGAGTATTAACATCTCTACGTTCAGGAAAACCGATGTACTTTTGCTTTACCGTCTTAAAGCCATATTGGGCACAAAAATCTTTCCATTCTTCAAGGGAGCGAAATGTGAAGGGAATAGGTATTGTGCCGCGGCGGGCAAGTACTCGGTTTGCGACCCAGTCGTAAACGGCCATAATGTTCTTTCTTTGCGCCTCGTCCCGTTTCATAAACTCGTTGTGTAGCTCCACACCGTCTCTCGGCAATAGTTTGGTTGAGTAGGTGTCCTCAAGGAAGACAACGCGGGTTCCTTTTTCTATGCCGTTACGTAAATAGCTTAGATATCGCTCTTGTTCGTCAAACTCCATATGGTGCAACACCCAAGTTAATGTAATACTGTCTGGCTTCGCGTCTTCAATCATTTTTGGGAATTGCTCTTCAGATACCTCTGCAAACTGGATGTTGTCAGAATTCTCCCATGTAGAGTATGCCTTTATGTCCCACGCAAGCACTTTGTTGAAGTTTTCTGACTCTGCCAATAGCCCCGCTAGAATACCTGGCCCACATCCAAGATCAAGCACTACTTCGCTCTTGGGCACTTCTGGCACAACATGTTTGGAAAAGTATTCCTTGGCAGCATCGTTGAAGAAAAGATTGTCATGTACGTGTTTCAACTCACTCTCATGCTTTTTAACAAATCCACCTACATCCAAGTCGTGTAGGTTGTCAGTGAGGTCTTGGATTAAGTCACTTTTAAACCCAATAGACGCGAGGCTTTGTTTTAGGTTTGTGACAATAAATTCCCGGACCTCTTTATCTGCTAGTATGTCGTTTACTTTTTCTTGGGCAGGATCGTTCATTTTTCTTCTGGTTTTCTTACTATGTACTGCAGAAAGTCATAGTGCTCCGGCTTTTCTTTTTGATAGTCATAGAATATTTCTACCTTCGCTTCTGGGGCAACATCCGCGATCATTTCTTTTACCCTTTCCTCTAGCGCCAACCAGAGATTAAGTTCTGAGTATACCTTTTTCTCTTTGTTTTTATGAATAAGTAATATTCCTTCGTCGGTGATTCTCACAGGAAACGAGATGGCTTTTCTGCCAATATATGTTGTGAAATAGTTGTATGGGAAGCTGTGCTCCGGATCTTTCAATATCTCTTCTCTGTTCTCCCACATATAGTCAAAGTTGCGTGTGTCAAAGAAAAGTGTGCCTCCGGGTTTTAAAATCTTCCAAATACCCCACATTGCCCTCTTTCTGTCCTCTCTAGTTAGCAAATAGTTGGGGAACGAGTTACCTAGGCTGAAGATAAAATCAAACTCCTGCGGCTTATACTCTGAAGAGGACTCTATCTCTGTCCAATTCACTTGCCTAATGTTTAACATAACATCTTCGTTATCCGCATATTCCAAGGCGGCGCTGATACCAACGCGGTCTATTTCGTTTGAGACGACCTCATAACCTTCTTTGATCAGCTGAATGGAATCTTGCCCTGACCCCATCGCTAGATCAAGCACCTTAGGGTTTGAATACTGACCCAAAAGATTGTGAATAAACGGGCCGATGGTTTGCCATCTTTTCTCTACATCCCCTACAAAATCCAAAATGGGAAGCTCTAGTAGTTCAACTTTGGTATATCCCGGCCACATGGTTTTTTGGTTTTATCTCAGTATCTCGCCGCCGTCTACCGTGTAGAGGCCGCCGGTTACATATGAAGCTTCGCTTGAGGCAAGGAACAGTACAACATTTGCCGCTTCTTCCGGTGTCCCCGCGCGACACATAGGAACCTCCGCAAGGTACTCTGCCATCTCCTCTTTTGTTGGGAACGCTTTTTGTAGAAGCGGCGTGTCTATAGGGCCGGGGCAGACAGCATTGACCCGCACACCCCGTGGCGCGTACTTGAACGCTGTAGATTGCGTGAACATATTAATGGCGGCCTTTGACGCGCAATAGAGCGGCGAGTTCGGCTCAGGCACAATCCCTAGTGATGAGGAGATGTTTATGATGTTTCCTTTTGTTTGTGTGAGGTGCGGAAGCGTATGTTTTGACACAAGAAAGACACTTTTAAAGTTTGTATCAATGAGATTTGTGTATGTTTCTTCATCTATCCCTGCGGCCTCGCCTTCTTTCGGGTAGATGCCCACTGCGTTTACCACCACGTCCAAGCTGCCATATTTTTCTACCGCCTGCTCTACAAGCCTCTTAACGTCTGCTTCACTGCGCACGTCTGTTTTAATAAAAACACCTTCTCCAGACATCTGTGACAGTGTCCCCTGCGCACCACCCTCGTCCACATCCGCAATCACAACCACTGCGCCTTCACGGGCAAACCGCACGGCAATAGCCCGCCCTATGCCCGACGCCGCCCCAGTAACGATTGTAATTTTATCTTTGAGTTTCATAGTGTGTAACACACAGCATAAATCTGAGTGTTAGTTCAATGCGATTTTCCGAACAATTCGTGTAGTTGAAATTCCACGCTGATAGGGAACTATAACAAGTTTAATGCCGTGACTGGTAAACGTGTCTTTTTCTTTAAGCCAACGGCGCTCGTTTGTGGCAAAAATATCTGGGGAGAGCGTGAGTGGCAGTTCAAGCGTGGTGGACCGTCCCATATCTCCTTGCCTGGGAGTAATAAAGACATAATCCACAAATCTAACTGCATCCACCATTTCTGCTCTCTGTTGTTCAGGAATGACGGGCCTCCCCCTACCTTTTTTCTGCCGAACCCGAGCGTCGTTAGAGACCGCAATCACCACAATATCACCAAGTGATTTAAGATGCTTAAGATAGCGAACGTGCCCCGTATGGAGAAGGTCAAACACGCCTCCTGCGTATACAATAATCTTTCTAGGATTCTTTTGCCTGATCTCTCTTAAATTGTGGTGAGAAATAATCATGGATTTCTGAGTCTTTTACGACCACCTTTTTCATATCCTCTTTATAGCACAAAAGCCTTTTTAGGGCTTATTTGGTATAAACGAGAGCCGCCGGGCGACTCTCGTCTCACGGCGGCTGGACTAGTGGTGCGAGAGCCCGCGGGCGTTCGTGGAGGGCCACCTCTCCGGATCCACGTCCTCGTACCAGGTAGTGGGCTCGGCGTTGGTAGTGACGGCGTCGTCCGTGACGATCTTGGGATTGACCGTCACCGGAACTCCTCCGATCTGCGCAGGCGTGCCCGCTTCCAGCTTCACGCCGCACGGGCTCATGCCGTTGCGGTGCACGTACGCCACCTCGTCCCAGAAGATCTGCTCCCCACAGTGTTCGCAGGTAGCGACATCGGGCGAAATCTCGTCGGTGATTCTGATCTTCTTTCTGCGCATGCTTCCTCCTCTTTGCGCTGTTTTTCTGGTGGACGATCCAGGACTTACGAGACGGAAAGCATCATTGCCACGTGAGACACTTCGCTCCTAGTCTACGTCCAGATTGAGACGCAGGGAGTGGTCTTCACAGTACTGCTTCAGGAACTGGATGAACGGCTCCTTCTCGTCCTCGGGCATCATGAAAAGGAGGCGGGTCAGTGGCGGTTGTTCCGCGACGGACGTGAAGTCCCTCACAGTGAAGTCGTCTCTCTTCAGGTTCCGATGCTCCTTGAACCGGTGGCACGCCTTGACGAACTCATCGTCGAAGGGGTAGACGTTGACGGCGATGCGGATCAGGTTGGGATAGTACCGTATGGCTTCTATCAGTGCGCCTGTCATTGTTACGTGTCCTCCTTCTGGTTTGATACCGACCTCCGGCGTACGGACTGGAAGATGCGGCCTTACTACTCGTCTTCGTCTACACTTCTTCGAGTCGGCCGAGCACGACGTCTTGCGCCCACTGCCTGCAGGTGTCGTCGCTACAGCACGCAGCCTCACGGCTGTCGTAGCACGCTAGGTGAGTCGCCTCACCTGCATGATCGGAATTGTATCGGTTGTAGTCACACTCGGTTTTCAGACCCGGTACCTTCACATACTCCACATCGAAAATCGACATTGTGGTGCTCCTTGAAAAAGTGGAGGACAAATGTGGAATGAACAGCTCGCGATGACTTGGACTAAAAAGTACCACTTTTGTGGCACTCGGGTCAATTTTAAGAGTTTTAAGCCGCCAAGAAGGGACGGCCCCCAACACATTTTGACTTCTACACGCTTCCTATGCTGTAATAGTAATCCGTACACTAGTGGTTCTGTTCTGATGCGTTCCCTTCATCAGCGAGGCTCACATGGCTGGAAAGACAGGTTACATCATCCCCATCGCGCTGATGGAGGACATGGAGACGAACACCGTCTCTTTCAGGCGCAGGGCAGACGACCATATGGGAGGGGCTGAGGATGCCCAGACCGTGTGGAACGAGCTGGTGCGCTACCTCCCGCCCGCCACCCGTAAGGGACTGCGGCGCAAGCTGGACGAGGCCGAGTAGTCGCAGCAGCTGCGACTTCCAGAGGCACAAGTCATGGATAAGGAGGAAAGGACTATGCACACCCTCTGTTCGGTGGACCTCTTTCCCCACGAGGACGCCACGATCGAGCTCGTCAAGCTTCACGGGGTCACCCCCGCTCTCCGGTTCACGACCCAGGCGCGCGAAGGTGCGCCCGATCCCACACAGCAGCAGTGCCGTGTGCTCATGTCCTTGATGAGCGCGGATGAGTGGGTGTTGCACGCCCCCGAAGGCGCCTACCGAAGGGTGACAACCGCTCACACGATGGAGGCAACGATCACGCGCCTCACCGGCGAGGCGCTACCGAGCGTCACATTCGAGGTCACCAACAAGGCATGGGTGTTCGACCCTATGTTGGTTGTCTTGGTGCTCGTCGAGCCCGCTGACGTGCGCGCGGTGAGTAGTCGGGAGAGTGTCACGTAGGCCAAACGGCAGGGAGGGACAATGAAAATCAACAGGGGTCTCATCCGTTTCACGGAAGATGGCGAGATCCTGATCCAGGAACGGGAAGACGGGAGCGGCCTGGAGGCCGTTCTGGGGACCACCGAGACGGAGCTGGAAGACCTGACCGGGCAAGAGCCCTGTGAGATCCTCTGGAAACTGCTCCCAGAGAACTACGTAGTGACAGTGGCTGGGGGCGTGATGATCGTGGGGATCCACCACGTTCCCGCGCGCGTGAAGTTCTGGCGCGACGGCAAGGGAGTGCTCCCCTCCGTCTACGGGCCCCAGTTGGGCCCGAGCTCCGATGCACTATCCTGTTCGCGGAACCTCTGGATCTTCCTTGGAAGAGGTAGGGAGTAAGGAAGATCCCTCTTAGGTGGCAATGTACACCCTGAGTGTGCGGCCACTAACGGGATGTCGTTCCAAACGCAAAGGCGGCCCGGTATGGGACCGGGCCGCCTCAGCCGCGCCGCACGGTGCGGCTTTTTCGTTCTCTATTCTTCTAAGGTAACCTCGCCTCTGTATCCCGTTCCTGCTGGGATTAAGCGGCCGATGATGACGTTCTCTTTGAGCCCCACCAAGTGGTCCGTCTTGCCACGTGTAGCGGCCTCTGTAAGCGTCTTTGTAGTTTCCTGGAACGACGCGGACGAGAGGAATGACTGCGTGGTAAGCGCCACCTTTGTGATGCCCCACAGAAGCTGGGTAAATTCCGCTTTCTTCTGGCTCTTTTTAAGTCTGCTGTTCTCTAACTCAACAATGCCTTTTTCTACCACGTCACCGGGCAAAAGATTCGTATCACCACTTTCCGTAATGCGTACACGGGAGAACATCTGCCGGGCAATCACCTCAAGATACTTCTCGTTGATGTGCGCGCCCTGGTTTGAATAGATGGAGCTGGTCTCTGTAAGAATGTAACGCGCCGTCTCCGCGGGCCCGGCCAGCTTGACCATCTCTTTAAGGTCTTTGGATCCTTCCGTCAGCTGTGTTCCCTGTCCTACCAGGTCCCCCTCTTCCACCAAGATTGCCGTACCGTGCGGGACTTCATATTCCTTTTCAGAGTCCCCTTTCTTTTTCCCCGTGTTTTCAAGCGCAATGCGGATAAGCTGCATATCCTCCTTTTTGACTATTTCCTTTATAGTGCCTCCCACTTCTGAAATAAGCGCCTTTCCTTTGGGTGTTCTGGCCTCAAAAATCTCTTCCACGCGGGGAAGACCCATGGTGATGTCTGCCACACCGGCCACACCACCTACGTGGAACGTTCTCATAGTAAGCTGCGTTGCCGGCTCACCAATGGACTGTGCGGTGATAATACCCACCGCCTGACCCATTTCAATCAGTTCGTTGGTAGCAAGGTCCGCGCCAAAACATTTTTTACAGATGCCGA
>CAZPCT010000029.1:0-19234 GCA_964585325.1 uncultured Candidatus Saccharibacteria bacterium | reverse complement strand
TTAGGCACTACGACGACATGCTCAAATCTGATGCGTGCCACTGGCTGCCTGTCGCGCATGATCACGTCCTCAAACGGCCGCACCTCCAGTACCAGGCGCCGTCCTCTGCCGTTGCCGTCCGCTCCCCAGCCCCACCCCGGGTCAATGTACCCCGCATAGTGGGAACGGAACTCGCCCCAGCGAGCATCCATGGGCCGCATCTCGCACGCAAGCCCCGGGGGTACCCGGACACGTTCACGCGTGTAGAGGATGTAGAACCCTCCTGCACGGAGTGTGAGGCGGTCCGTCGCCGGAAGGAGACGGAAGAAACCCTCCGGGGCGACGGTCTCCCGAGATGCGCTAAATTCCAGCACACGGTTGGAACCCAGGCATTCCCACCCCACGTACTCCTCTCCCGTCAGGTCCAGGGTGAGGATGAGCGAACCATCTCCCGCGGTGCGGACGAGCTCGTCCGGTTCCAGCGGGTGCGGGTCACTCCCGTGGGACCAGAGGAATTTGTCCTTGCTGTACATGATTCGCATCTCCGCTTCACTCAGCCGGGTATCCGCGCTGAAGAAGCGCAACTGAGGAAGCTTCCAGCCAGCGGGTATCAGCACGGGATACGACTTGGGCTGTATGACCGCCCAGAGCTCCCCTGTGAAGCCCGCAGGTGTCACCATATCAAACCCTTCCACGCCGTCCGCGAGTACGCGCACCAGTACGTCATTGCGGCCGGTAGTGCTCTTGGGGTTCGCGTACGCGTAGATGGGTTCCGGCAGGGCCAGCTCCTCCCGCAGCTTCGCCAGGTAGGTCACACCGCACTCTAGCGGCACATCCAGTGGATGCCGGACATGCTCCAGATTCCCCAGCAGTGCTCTCACAGGTTCCCCGGGCCGGGGAAGAGGGATGCCCTCCACCCGGTAGACTTCGTCCGTGATGCTCACATCCAGTGACGAAGGTGAGATCTCCACACCTTCGGAGTCTCCTGCGTTCCGGATGTGCTCCGCCGCTATCATCTGGCGGATTAACTGACTGGGCAGCGCTCCGCTGCCGTATCTCTCACTCATGCGTTCCTCCTGAAAGGGTGCCGCCCCACTATCGCATCAATCGCTCAGAATCTTTTGTACCATACCTAAAACCGCTTGCGGTCCGCAAGCGGTTGTCAACTTTGTTTGCTTTTTTATCCCTCCACCCTAATCCCCATTGAGCGGGCGGTGCCTTCAATTATTTTCATGGCCTGCTCAACGCTGTGCGCGTTCAGATCTACCATCTTCGTCTCTGCTATCTCCCGTACTTGTGCTTTGGTCACCGTGCCCACTTTATTTTTGTGCGGCTCCCCTGAGCCTTTCTGTACTCCCGCTGCCTTGCGCAGAAGGTCAGACGCGGGCGGCGTCTTTAGAATAAAGGTGAACGAGCGGTCTTCGTAGATGGTTATCTCCACCGGAATAATAGTACCCATCTGGTCACGGGTTGCTTCGTTAAATTGAGAGACAAAGTCTTGGATCGCAATACCGTGGGGACCCAGAGCGGTTCCCACCGGCGGAGCCGGGTTTGCCTGCCCGCCCGGAATCTGTAGTTTGAGTTGCACCTTTACTGGTTTTGCCATAATGCTTACTTGGAGAGACGTTGGGGTTCTTATTATCTTATAGCTTCTTCACTTGCAAGAAATCAAGTTCTACGGGCGTTTCGCGGCCAAACATATTCACCAACACCTTTATTTTGCCCTTGCCCTCGTCAATTTCGGACACCTTCCCTTCAAAGTCCTTGAAGGGGCCGTCCGTTATTTTTACTGGGTCGTTCATCAACACGTCTATTGCGTGCTTTGGCTCTTCAACTCCCATACGGCGCATAATCTCGTCCACCTCATTGTTAGAAATAGGAATAGGTGTAGTGCCTGAGCCCACAAACCCTGTTACGCGGGGCGTGTTACGCACCACATACCATGAATCGTCCGTTACTATCATTTCAACCAATACGTACCCCTGATATATCTTTTCCTCTACCACCTTCCGCTTGCCGTGCTTTATCTTTATCTTTTTCTCTGTAGGGACTATGACGTTAAATATCTTGTCATCCATGCCCATGGTCTCAATACGCTGCTTTAGGTTACGCACCACCGTGTCCTCATAGCCTGAGTAGGTGTGCAGTACGTACCAGTTGCGGCCAAAATTAGCTGTCTGCTTTGGCATGGTTAGATGATGAAAGTATTAAGGATCCATCCAAACACGTAGTCAAGCGCCCCAAAAAAGAGTGCCACTGCAAGAGAGATGGCGATGACTGCCAACGTGTACTTGATGGTTTGGGCACGGGTAGGCCAGTTGACCTTTTTAAGCTCCGCGCGTACTTCCTTTAAATAATGAATCGGTTTTGGCATGTCCGTCGTCTAAAAAATGGCCTTCGGGCGGCCACAGCTCAAAGATACTCCAGGTTTTTAGAATAGTCAAGTAGCGCTGGACGCCCATCCTTGACCACGGTCATACAATATGTTTTTGTTCTATCTACTGCACCCTACCGGCCACAGGTCTCACCTTGGAGGGATATGATGGAAGGCACCCCAAGCATCGCTGATTTATCTCCCTCCTATCGCCAGCGCGCGATCTCCAACGAGGTGCGCGCACGGAGGGACTTTGTCCGGCAACACCCGGTGGTCCCCCATAATTTTGAGGGGGTCACGGAGAGCGATTACAAGACCATCAACAACGACGCGCGGCGGGCGGGGCTGGGAGACTACGCCAGCATACAGACGGTCCGCGTGGACGTGTATGTGAACCGCTACTTTTTGCGGTGGCTCACCGACCCCCTCCATCGTGTTGCATTAACCCGTCGCGTTGCCCAAGGCAACAAAGACGGGGCACTGATAGGGGTAAGAAGCGCAATTGAGGACCTTTGCGCTGGAGAGACATCGTGGGGAGAGTACCGCTTGTCACCTCAGGAAGTTGATGAGGTGATGAGGATCCTCCCGGGGCATAAGAATGTTCTGGGGAGCACCCCTGAAGACGCCCCCCTGAGCTCCCCACTTCCTCCTGAGCTTGCGCTGGCGTGGGAGACGTACGCCCAAGAGCTGCCACATGAAAGCGAGTGGCACATAGAGATGGGTGACAACGTCTCTATCACGTACACGGACCCTTTTGCCCGCGCGGTCATGGAGAAGCTGAGCGCGTCACAACGCGAACGTCTCGCGGGGGCACTCTGGACACTTTCGGTGGATGGGTTTGCCCATCCGCGCCTAGCCCCCGCGCAGGTGCGCTACACAGTGCGGGGGAAAACCGTGAAGTGCTGGGCGTCTGCCGGCTGCGAAGGGCACAGTTTCGTGTGGCGACGTGAGAGCGACACGCTCTCCGTGGTGGCGCTGGAGAAGACGGCATCACTGCTTCCCCTGTCTGAGGCAACTTCTAAGCATGCCCGGCAACTGGACTTGCAGAAGTTGCTTACCGACCTTGAAATTGAACGTGAATGAGAGGAGGTGCTGTCCTTTAAACGCCAACGCCCTCGGCTTTGAAAAGCCGAGGGCGTTCGTGCGTTCTGGAGAAGCACGTTTAGATGTCTAAGTTTTGAACCGCTTTTGCGTGCGTCTGGATGAACTTCTTGCGGGGCGCTACTTCAGAGCCCATAAGTGTATCAAATATCTGGTCCGCCTCTTCGGCTTCCTCAACCATAACCTGCTTGAGCACGCGGGCTTCAGGATCCATAGTCGTCTCCCACAGCTGTTCTGGGTTCATCTCTCCCAGTCCCTTGTAGCGCTGCACAGTCACGCCTGCCATCCGCTCTGTCCCCGGACCCGACTCTACCTGGCCACCCTCGTCCTCCGTGTCTATTTCAAGCTCCTCGTCATCCTCACCCATCGTCTTTACCTTTACACTCTTCCCTTTCTCTTTCTTTGCGGAAGCAGCGGCAAAGGAGGAGACGATCTTCTCTTTCTCTTCATCTGAATAGGCGTACTCAAACTTTTTGCCTTTTGAAATACGGTAGAGCGGTGGCTGAGCAATGTACAGGTATCCGTGTTCAATAAGTGCGTTGAAGTAGCGGAAGAAGAGCGTGAGCACGAGTGTTCTGATATGCGCACCATCAACGTCCGCGTCTGTCATGATGATGATGCGGTGATACCTCAGCTTGTCAATGTTAAATTCTTCGCCAATAGCCGCCCCCAGCGCGATGACGAGCGCGCGTATCTCTTTATGCCCCAGTATCCTGTCCAGACGCGCTTTCTCCACGTTCAAGATCTTTCCACGCAGCGGTAGGATAGCCTGAAATTTACGGTCACGCCCCTGCTTGGCAGAGCCGCCCGCGGAATCACCCTCTACAATGAAGAGTTCAGATTCCGCTGGGTTTCTGCTTGAGCAGTCTGCCAGCTTGCCAGGCAATGCCAGCCCTTCCAGCGCCCCTTTTCGGATGACGGTGTCACGGGCCGCGCGGGCCGCCTCACGTGCCTTCTTTGCAAGAATGCTTTTTTCCAAAATTGCGCGGGCCTCTGAAGGATGTTGGTCAAGCCATTCCGTGAATGTTTCTGCAAAAACGCTTTCAACAGCCCCGCGGGCCTCTGGGTTTCCCAGTTTTGCTTTTGTCTGTCCTTCAAACTGCAGCTCGCTTGAGCGGATCTTAACTGAAATGACCGCGGTCATACCTTCCCGCACGTCGTCCCCGCTCAGGTTGTCGTCTGACTCCTTTATGTGGTTATTGTTCCGGGCGTAGTCGTTGAGCGTACGGGTAAGCGCCGTACGAAACCCTGTCACGTGCATGCCTCCCTCTTTGGTGTTGATATTATTGGCAAACGAAAGCTCAAGTGGCTGGAAATCGTCCGTATACTGAATCGCAATCTCCACAGAAATGTCTTCCACCTCTTTTTCGGCGTGAAAAATCTCAAGCTGTTTGGGTGGCTTGTTGCGGTTAAGATACTGCACGTATGAGACAATGCCTCCCTCAAAGTGAAACGTGTATGAGCGCGGGGCTTCTTTTTCGTCCCGAGAGTCAAATACCGTAACCGTAACGCCCCGGGTTAAATAGGCTTGCTGGCGCAGGTGGTCCAAAATATCTTTCCAATTGAAGGCTATTTCTTTGAAGATCTCAGGGTCAGGCTGAAAAATAACCGTTGTCCCTTGACCCTTACACTTACCCTCTTTTTTAAGCTTTGTGGTTGGTTTCCCCTGGGAATACTCCTGAGAGTAGAGGGTGCCATCACGGCATACTTCCACTCGCACCCACGTAGAAAGGGCGTTTACCACAGAGACACCCACACCATGCAGACCTCCCGCAACCTTGTAGGCACCCTCCTCAAACTTACCTCCGGCGTGAAGCGTGGTCATAACCGTCTCCAGTGTGGATTTCTTTGTCTGCGGGTGCATATCTACCGGAATACCACGTCCGTTGTCTTTCACTTTCACCTTGTTTTCTGGCAAAAGATGTACCTCAATAGCAGTGGCGTACCCGGCCATTGCTTCGTCCAGAGAGTTGTCAAAAACCTCCCGAATAAGGTGGTGAAGGCCGTCAACACCCGTAGAACCGATGTACATACCGGGACGCTTGCGTACCGGGTCAAGTCCCTCAAGAACCTGAATATCTTTACTTGTGTAGTCTGACTTCTTGGCCATATGTGTTTATTTTGAGAGAGACACCCATTCGCCCGCTTCGGCCTCCAACCGGCCCTGCAGGGGCTCAATAGGGGTTTCTCCCTCAATGCTTCCTCTTCCATTGGGTCGCTTTACCCGGGCAAAGCCCTGCGGCGCGACCATTGAATAATAAATCATCTAAGTTCAGCATTAAATTGCTGTGCTGTTTCTTTATACAGCTTTTCTTGTAGTGGGTCTATCTCGTCCGTAGTCAGCGTCCGCTCATTGGAGCGGTAGATGATGCGGTAGGTGTAACTTACCTTGTCCTTGCCAAACTTCTCTGCATCTTCATATTTATCCAACAACATCACCTCTTCTACCAGGTCTCCGCCAATATCCCGCACTAGGTCAAAATAATCGTTGGGCACAAAGTCTGTGTCCACCACAAACGAGATATCTCGCGTAATGGGCGGGTAGGGTGAGACCTCTTCATACGGGGTGCCCAATGTGAGCTGCTGCGTCACCCGCGGGTCGTCTGACCAGAGCAACCGGATGTCCGGCAGCTGCATGCTGATGATGGCAAGACGCTCAAGACCAAACCCGAACGCCCAGCCTGTCCATTTTGCGGGGTCCACGCCCAAATTCTCCAGAAATTCCGGGCGGACAATGCCTGAGCCGACCACCTCCACCCATTTACCCGCAACCTCAACCTCCATTTCAATGCTTGGATCCGTGTAGGGAAACTCGTCCTTGTTGAGACGATACTTTACGTCGTTACCAAAAATGGCGCGGGCCACTCCCCCCAAAACCTCTTCAAGATCTTTCTTTGCAATAGTCTTGGTACTTTTAGGAACAAGGTACCAGCCATCTATCTGGTGAAAGACGTTCATATGATGCCTGTCTATCTCGTCCTTCCGGTACACCTTGCCGTAGCAGATGGACCCGACCGGCTCACCCTTGCTCATTCTCTCCTTCACGCTCTCATTGTTGAGATAGTAGTACCACATAATAGTGGTATGCGTGCGGAGGATGTGCTCGTCGTCAACGTAATAGGTATCTGACCGTGACCGTGCCGGATGGTCTTCTGGAAAGTTGAAGAGGTCAAAACTGACATCCGCACGCACCACCTCTGGAACCTGAATGACATCAAGGTCCCTAAGTTCAGGTATCTCTACAAGCCGGCGTACCAGTTCGTACAGAGGATTTCCCTCTGTACGCGAAAGATCCGGCATGCTCAAAAAACGGCGAAGGCGCTGAGCATCCACGTCGTCGCGCTTCTCCAGAGTCGCCCGCAGCTCCTCCTCTTCCTTTGAGCGGACCAACATAATGTTGTGGTTCGTGTCTTCCATGCGTTACTGCTGTATTTTGTGGTGTGTAAGAAAAAAGTACTCAAGCCCCATCATGCCAAGAAGGGCAAGGGTCACAATCCACACGTTAAGAGCTTTAAAGTGTGCCAGCCACATAAACGCGAGCACCAGAACACTTGCCAACACAGCCTCACGCAAGGAAATGCTCCATACCGCAAGCTCGTTACCGTCCGTAATGTACGCCTTTCGGGCACGCGCGCCTATAAATGTAAGTGTGCTTACCAGAAAAAGCCCTAGGGAAACACTCACCATCAGGTACCCTAGCACACCGGCGGTAGGGGCAGGTAAAAAAAGAAGAATGGCTCCCATAGAGGCCAGGGAGACCACCCCAATAAGTCCGATCGTCACTCGAATCCACCGCATGTTCACTCTTCCATTTTACCAGTGTTTAAGCCAAAAAACAAGCAAAAAGAGGCCTGGAAGGAAGACTATCTACCCCACCTTACATACTAAGGGATTTGTTATTTTTTTAGCCACTATAACCAGTGAAACCAGGATAATAAGGATGCTTATTATGGAGAATTCTTGTCCATGAAACGGGAGCACTCCCACCACTCCAGCGGCAGCGCCCACACCAACCAACGCGGAAAGAATAACCGAGCCGCACGCCGCGCACCCAATACCAATAAGGCCCGATATGATGCCAAGCGCCCCAATACCCGCGGAACGCTGAAGAGTAATGCGGTTGACCAGATAGTACGTCACCATACTCACGTGTACCCCAAACAACACGGCAATAAGGACGGTGGTAACCCGCGCCAGCGGCGTAAAGTTAGTTATAAAGCCTCCTAATGTGGCACCAAGCAAAGAGAGCTTCTGACCAAACGACAGTGATGTTGAGAGCACAGTGTCCCACACGAGCCCTAAGTTAGGCAACCAGACAGCCAACAACATAATGAGCGCCACAACAACAAACGCAAGGAGTATGTACTGTGGTTTTTTAAAAACTATGCCCAGGGCGTCACAAAATTCTTTCATATACAGACTGCGTTAGTTGCCAAGGTGCGTATTAATGAGCTGCCTGAACACGGCCGCCGGCTGAGCACCGTGCACCTGCTGTGTCCCTATAAGAAAACTGGGTGTTGAGCGCACGCCACGTGACTCGCCTTCTTGTCTGTCTACGTCCACTTCAGCGCGGTAGGCCGCCTCGTGTGCAGACAACGCAGCTGAAACGTCGTCTATGTCTATTCCTTCAACTGCACCAGTGAGTTCCAGAATACTGGCCCGGTCGCCAAACCCGCCGTTCTCCCTGTCCTGAGCCTCAAACATTGCCTGATGCCACAAAAAGTATGATTGGGGGTGTGTCTCCCACACGGCGTGGGCGACAAGCGCCGCCTCTGTTGAGTGCGCCCCTATGAACGGGTATCCTCTAAAAACAATGCGCACCTCCCCTGGTTCCACGTATTCGTTAATGAGCGTCGGGAGCGTCTCTGTCTCAAAGCGCTTGCAGATGGGGCACTGAAAATCATGCCAATAGTGGACGGTGAGCGGCGCGTCCTCACGGCCAATGAACGGCTCGCTGGCTTCTGTCTCAAGAGAGCCGCCGTCCGTCATTATTTCCTGCTGGTCACTGGGTATTTCGTCCTTACCACCAAAAAACAGCACCCCAGCTATAATCAAAATAAGAAGGGCCACCAGCCCGGTGACAATAGTCTTGGTGTTCATAAGTTAAGTACTTAGCAGCTGGTCAATGACCGGCTTGTTGAAACCCACCACCACATCGTCCCCCACTGTGATGACGGGTACGCCCATCTGACCAGACCGTTGCATCATCTCTTGTAATTTCTGCTGGTCTTCCGCTACGTTGTGTTCTGTAAAGGAGACGCCCTTTTCCGCAAAATACTCCTTTGCCACGTTGCAGTAGTGGCAAAAAGGCGTTGAGTAAATGGTGACGCTTTTATTCATATGGTCAGTATACCACGGCAGTCAATGTAAAAAGAAAAGAGCCCCGTAGGGCTTGCAAAAGGGTTGGGCGGAGAGCCAGCTGCGTTCTGCTGGCTCTCCTCCCGGTGTGCTGGAGCAGCCGGCCTTGGCTACTCCTCCTCCTCGCTCTCCTCGTCGCCGAGCTCCTCGGGCCCGTCGCCGTCCGGCTCGTCGCCCGTGGGGGGTTCGGGGGTCTCCGGCTCGCCGCCGGCCTCCTCCTCGCCGTCGCCCTGGAGCTTCGCCGCCTCGGCCGCCTCCGCCTCCAGCTTCGGGATCACGCCGTCCTTGTCCCGCGCCATGAACTCGTCCAGCTGGAGCATGAAGGCCTCCACGATGTTCCCGTGGTTCTTCGGGATCTTGGTCGCCACGATCAGCGTGCCCAGCGTGTTCAGCTGGTCCCGGAACTGCACGTTCATCAGCGCGTCCACGATGGACTCGTGGAACGGCCGGGTCGCCGTCTTCGCCTCGTCCTCGGCGGTCGCCGTGGCGCCGCCGCCGATCGTGGTCTGGTCGAACTCGCTCGTGTCGATGCCGCCGGTCGGGGACCTGTCGGTCATACAGGTTCTCCTGTGTTCGGGTTGGAGTTTCCTCGCCGAATTGCGAGAGCTCTAATATAAATTAACCTTTCAAAAGTGTCAAGAGTTCCTCTTTCCAGCCCCCAAGGAACCCGTTCCCTGGGCATTCGGTGCTCTGATTCACCTCCCTGTGCCCTATTACCTTCTTGGTGGGCACGTGGGAATAGTGTTTTCGCATAAGGTCTGCCACTGCCCCCAACACACGGGGCTCGGGATCTGTATCTGTATAATCGTTATCTAGACAGACGGCCACGCTTCGCTTATTAACGTCCCAGTTACCTGCCTGCCAACCAATCTCTTCGTCTTTGAGCAACCGTTCCGCTGTTCCGTCCATGCGCACCAGCCAATGGTAGGCGTAGAAGACTTGTTTACCGTCCCTAAAATGCCCAGACCATATGGGATCCCCTTTAATATGTCCCTCATTTTCGTATCTTGGTTTAGCATAATGGGTCATGTATAGATTTACAAAGTGAATGGCATTTAACCGGTGAAGTGTAAGCCCGGGTTGATTGTGGGAGTGGTGAAGAACCACCGTGTCTATACACTCACGTTCTGAGTCATACTCTTCACCCGTATCTCCCAACACCACCGTCCCCGCCTTAAGATGCCGCTCAAAAAACCCGTATACTTCTTTCTTTAAGATCTTGTAGGCTTCTGCGTCCAACTTATTACGCTTCCCCCACAACTCCTTTAGCTGGGGGGCTAATTCCAGATACCAGTCCGGACGGGATGTAACAAGAGTATTCCACTTTTCTTCGTTGAAATAAGTTGCCATTGTTTTACTGTATCACAAAAGCCCCTTAAGGGGCTTTTGTGTGTTTACACCGAACGCACTGAAGTGCGGACCGGACGGGATTTGAACCCGCGACCTTCTCCGTGACAGGGAGACGAGCACTCCGCTGCTCCACCGGTCCGTAGCGTTACTAGATTACACGAGAAACTCTGTTAGAGCAACTATTAAAGAGCCTGCTCAAGCTTCTTAGAGAGGCGCCAGTGCCACGGCTCAAACATGACGCCGTGGAGATTATCTTTGGGATACGTAAGCACAAAGCCATAGCTTTGTGCATTTTTAGTCAACCACGCATATTCTTGTGTGTATTCAAAGTCTGTTGGCCGCGGATTGCTTGGAGAACCATAGACCGTCATCACATCTATGGCGTGGCGCTCTCCGTCTCCATGTTCGCTGTAACCTGGCAATGCTACCCTGTTAAACACATTCGGGTAGTCAAATTTGAGATACCAGAGATAGTACAAGAAGAGATACATTTGGTACGCAGGAGAGCGGTATCCTGAAGCTACCAGCAACGGTCGTTCCAGATCTTTCTCCACCTGCTTGCTCATTTTCTGGAATTGCGCAAACGTTGTTTGAGAGACAAACGGCGCAGGTAAATCCTTTACCTCCTGTCCCTCAATATATATCTGCCCCTCTACTTTTACCGGATCTATTGGCACTTCCTTCACGCCTAGTTTTGGGCCTTTAAAACCGTATTCCGCGGGGTCAGCAGCCATGAACTTCTCCGCTACCCTGTAACATTCTTCGCCAAGCAGTTCTCGTAGCTGTTCAAAGGTAATAAGAGGGGGATTTTGAGGAAATAGGTCCCTATTCTCATCAAGTTCCTTGGCCCGTAACCCCACCACCTCTTTTTCGTCTTCTGTAAGTGTAATGGTTGTCATATGAGTGTACCGGGAGTGGGGATCGAACCCACGACCTCGGGCTTATGAGTCCCGCGCTCTAACCATCTGAGCTATCCCGGCAAGTGAGGGTATAATACCGAAATTTTGAGAAAAGTAAAAGTTCTCCTTTACAAAAGGAACACGTATTTACTACGTATCCCTTTCTACATTCTTAGTCTTATTCCCTCACCCTTAATTACTTCCTCCCTCTCTCCATAAACTGCCTCACCTGTTCTTCCCGCTTGGTGGGTGCAGTACGGCCGCCGTCCTCCTGCCCTTTTTTTAAAAGCTTCCGTGCGTCTTCAGACATATCTGCCTGATCCCGCAACTCCTCCTGTATCCCTTCATGTACCCCGTCTATTTTTTTAAGAAGGGTGAAGGGGTGCTCCTTTGTGTAGGTACCGTGAAAAACAAAGGTAATCATGTTCTGGTGCGCTGTCTCCAGAGAATCCACTATCTGTGGCTCAAAATAGTCTGGTGCGAACACGTAAATAGTTGAGATATCCCGCTCATGCACAGTATGTTTGACTGCACTTTTTAACATGCGCAGAAACTCCTCCTGAGCTTTTTCTTCTTTCCTCTCGTACGTTACCCCGGCGCCACCAATGGTTGAAAATGTGCTCAGCCCTTGTTTGACTCGCGTCATAAACGAGCCTGCTTTGTCGGAATACTGGGGAAGCTCTTCTTTTAGTTCCTCTATCTTTTCTATCTCCCCTTTGTGCGCGTAAAAGAGAACGCCGGACTGATCACCCGTACTGATAATCAGGGCCCGTTCGTTCTTAAATTGGGGTAGGTCCTGCTTAATTTTCATAGGATTTGCAAGATTTAAAAAAGCGTGTCATGCCGACCGCTCCCCCAACTGTAGCACGGCCAGAGACCCGCGCAAATCTCCTTGGTGAGACACCTTACCGCGTCCGTCTCTTTGCGCAGAGCATCGTCACCATAATACCCACAAACGTGGTGAGAGACATGACCGGCATGGTCACATATCTAAACTCCTGCACGTACCTGCGGGAGCATGAGACTGCGCCTTCAACGGCGTCACAGTTGAGAATGTCTGTACCGCCAAACTCAATGTAGACGTGATAGATGGCTATCAGCGCGCCCACCACAGAAAGAAAGATGGCGTAATCAACCACACTCTGATCTTTCTTTTTAAGCAGCGCCAACCCAAAGATGAGCGCCTGGGGCCACAGCAAGATCCTTTGATACCAGCAAAGTAGGCAGGGCTCGTAACCGGCAACATTTGAATAATAGACGCTGGCCAGGAGCGCCCCCAGTGACGCCAGAAACCCCAAGAAGATCGCGTGCGTGCCAAAAAACCGTGCTGGCTCAGGTAGTGGAGCACCTCTTTTTGCCGCCAGAAGCTCTACAATCACCACCACTATCGCTATCTTAGCGACAATGGTAAGCCCCGCGGCAACAGTGTTTATCAGCTCAACGCTCATTAATAATTCTCAGGTAGTTCACACCCAGACCGTTCTGCTATTTCAGCAAGCTCCAGTGTCCCCTCTGTGCGTTCGCCACCAGGGAATTCCCACGTGGGGTACGCAGTGATACCCGCGTCAATGCACTGCTGCGTCTGGCGGTTGCCGTCGGGAGTGGAGCACTCTACGTAGTTAAGGTGGTCCTTTGAGCGACCAAACATTTTGTTTTGGTTCTGACAGTTGGGGCACCAAAACGCGCCGTAATAGGTAATGTCCCTTTCTGTAAGACACTGCGCAAATGCGTCAAGTTCACCTGGTTGCTGCGCATCCCAGACGCCCCACGCAATCAGAACAATAATGATAATACCCGCTCCTATAAGCCACTTCTTCATATCCGTTTTCTGTTATCTAATACCTTTTACCTTTTGTTGTAGCCCCCAATAGGCGCCTGCGTTCGTACAGTGTAACAACAAAAGGGCGAGGGCGTAAATGATGTGTTCGTCCACTAGGTAACTATGCTCCCCCGCATACGGAAAATTCAGGGCAGGGAACCAGTAGAGCACCATCATGGCAGCGCCCGCAAGCGAAGCTGTGCGCGCACCAATACCTAGAATAAGCGCAATGCCTATAAGTGTGAGCCCCCATTCATTAAGGAAGTTCGTGTAGGGTAGTACGCCCGGCGAGGCGAGCCATTCGTAAAAACCGGAAAACGTCTGGGCACTGTTCAAGTATCCTGCCGCAGACCAGTCCGGGTTCAAAACCTTTGTAATACCCGCGTAGAAGAAGAGCCACCCTATTGCTATGCGCAGAAGCGCAAGAACTTTTTTTGTTGCAGAACTCATATTGAATGAGGGTTAGTGTACACCTTTATTATACTCCTTTCCACCCACATACTCATCCCCATGCAGGAAAGGAGACGGTTCTGTACGTGATACAATAAAGGTACATGGAGATCTTTATTGAGATCAGTATTATTCTTGGGTTGGTGACAGGTATTTCTGTTGTTATGAAAGTGCTGCGCCAGCCGCTTGTAGTAGGTTACATTCTTGCGGGTATTGTGGCCGGCCCGTACGTATTGGATATTGTGCAGGCACAAGAAAGTCTGGACTTCTTTGCCCGTGTTGGCATAACTGTCCTTCTTTTTATTGTGGGCCTACAGCTTTCCCCTAGGATAGTGAAAGAGATTGGTGGCACCTCTCTTATCACCGGGCTTGGGCAAGTTCTTTTTACCTCTGTGGCCGGGTTTGTCATCATTCGCGCACTGGGCTTTGCGCTCGTTCCTGCCCTCTATCTTGCTGTTGCTCTTACGTTCTCAAGCACTATTATCATCTTGAAGCTGTTGTCTGATTACGGCGGCATCAACAAACTCTATGGCAAACTCTCAATAGGTTTTCTTTTGGTGCAGGACCTCATAGCATCCGCCATCCTTATTATTGTAGGAACATTGGCCACCGCCACGGCCGCGGGAGGTGTTGAGGGAGCGCTTATGGTGCTGGCGGGGAAAGTACTTGTCATAGGTGGCGTACTTTTTGGTGTACAAAAGATTGTCATCCCCCCGCTCAGTCGCTTTTTTGCCACATCCCAGGAGCTTCTGTTTCTCTTCTCTCTTTCATGGGGGTTAGGTATGGCGGCGCTTTTTCACGCGGTGGGTCTCTCTATGGAAATTGGAGCGCTTCTTGCCGGCATTACCCTCTCCGTCACTCCGTTTGCCTTTGAAATTGGGGCGCGCATGAAACCGCTACGGGACTATTTCTTGGTTCTCTTTTTTATTCTGCTGGGCTCACGCATGGTGGTGGAACAGGTAGCCCCGCTTATGACCCCCGCACTCATTCTTTCTCTCTTCATTCTTGTGGGTAATCCGCTCATTGTCTTCCTTCTTATGCGCGGGAGAGGATATCACCCGCGCACCGCCCTTCTTTCGGGGTTTACCGTGGCACAGATCAGCGAATTTTCCCTTATCCTTGTGTCTTTGGGAGTAGATATTGGACATGTGCCCACAGAGGTCCTTTCGTTGGCCACACTGGTGGGTCTTATCACCATTGCCTGCTCCACGTATCTTATTATCTATGGAGAGCACATCTACACCCTTCTAGAACGCGGCCTGGTGCATGTGCCCGGAAAGCGCATTAGACAGAACGATGGCACGGTGGCATCTCATGATTCCAACGTATTTGTGTTTGGGTATGACCGCATGGGCCAAAACTTGGTTGCCGCCCTCTCACAACTAGGGGCCCGGCCTCTTGTGGTGGACTATAACCCTGAAGCAATAGAGCGTCTGACAGAAAAAGGAATTCCTGCGCGCTACGGCGATGCCGAAGATGCGGAATTTCTTGAAGAGTTGGGCCTGGAGCAGGCGATTATGTGCATTTCCACCATTCCCAACCTGAACATTAACCTGCTTATGACACAGAAGGTGCGGGCAAAAAATAAAAAGGCTATTGTGATCGCTGTTTCACACAATGACCATGAGACAAAGATCCTCTATGAGCACGGCGCTACGTACGTTATTATGCCCGACTTCCTGGGCGCGCACTACGCATCTGAAGTCATTGTCCGCCACGGGTTTGATAAGAACGCTTTTACCGCCGAACGGGCAAAGCATTTGCGGCTGCTCAAGAATCTCTAACAAAAAACACCCGGCGCTACACCCAGGGTGTTTTTTGGTCTTTTGTTTATTGTTGCAGGTCCTGGGACCGTAATGAATAAATAGTGTCTTCTGTCTCAGCAAGTTCGTTCTGCCACCATATAAGCCCACCCGCAATAAGCGCTAGTGCGGCAATAATGACAAGGCCCGTAACAGTTGAGACAACGCGGTAAGGATTCATACTTTAATTATACCAGAAAGACAAAGCCTACTCTGTGTTAAAACGAAAACTATTTGTCATTTCTTCGTCAAAGCAGACTGAATCTGTCTCATGATAACCATCCGTTAAATAAGAGTCGTCAAATCCGCAGGCCTGCCCCCCCACCCAAGATACAAGTGTTTGAGTAGGTTCGTAATACCGTATGTGGTAGATATAGTTGGGAAAGCAGCTTGATTCTTCTATCTCCAAACCATCTCCCTCTATAGTGACCCTGTAATGCCCTGTCTGAGTGGTAGGTAATAGCTCTCCAACTTTACATGAATCACCAAACCTGGTGCGAATAGCTTGTTCCATTTCTTTCTCATTTTTGACGCGTGACGCCTGGAACAGCCATCCCCCTCCAAAATCTGGGGTGAATATAAGGGCTTCCGCTGTAACTTTTTCGCAGTTCTGGTATTCGTAGTGAACCATTCCTTCTTCATCGACGGTTTCCTTTACTTCCTCAAAGTAATGCCAATAAGCCGGGCCGACAAAGGTATCTGACTCATTTTCTACAACCACCGTCTCAACCGCGATACTCTCGCCTTCTGGATAGCACCACGTATCGCCCAGGCTTAGGGTGGGAATTTTAATGGTGTAACCGAACTCTTCGTTACTATATTCTTTCCACGATGAGTCAATGTTCTTTAGCGCAACTCTTTCTGCGCGTTCTTTGTTTTGAGCACCAAATATTTTTGTGAGAGCTGTATAGTCAGACTGCCACCCCCACACCCCCGCCGCAACAGCGAGGATGAGCAGAGCGAGAAATAGAATTGTTCCTTTGTGCATGATTAGTGACTGCGAAACGTTCCAGCGGGCAGCCATTTGGGCCACTCCGTTTGTTCCACTATCCTAAATGGACGGGAGGTCATGGTTGAGCCGTCGGCGCTTACTACTTTAATTTGAGCCACTACACCGAGCGGTAATCCCCCTTTCCAGTTGTCGTCGACGAACCACGTAAATTTTCCGCTTTTTACGTTCTCGGCCAGCACACCAACTTCTGGCGCAGTACCTAGCCCGTGATAAAATACGAGCTCGACGGTAACAGGCGTTTTCCGTGGGACGAAATTCTTCCACGAAAGCTCTACGGTGTCCTCTAGCGCCACCACTTGTGGCAGTTGAACAGAACGCATCTGGACCATGTCCCCACCTCCAGCAGCGTCCGACTGAGACAGCGCGACCTTGTCTTGGTAATAATATGCGCCTGCGGCCGCCACTGCTGCCACGAGCAAGAGAAGAAGTAGTTTTTTATTCATAGGAAGCCAAACGTTTATTGGTTGTTTGACTTATCTCTTATTATATACCCTCCTCTTGAAATGAGAAGTGGATCTTCCTTGCGTGAAACCTTATGTTTGCTATAATGCCTTGGCGAAATGCCCCCAGAGGGCATTTTCACGGCGATGCAGAATCACACGTAAGATTCTGCGGGAAGGGGTCGGGAAACGGGAGTTTCCCGTGGCGGAAATGCGAGTCCGGAGGGGTTTTAGAGAGTATCTGCCAAGATACGGTGCGGGGTGGAGCAGTCTGGTAGCTCGCTGGGCTCATAACCCAGAGGTCGTTGGTTCAAATCCAACCCCCGCTACATACTACGTAGCTCGTCAATGTGTCACACCAAGTTCGTGGAGCACGGTGTCATAAGCACCTATAACCATCTCAGCTTCTTGAAACGCGGCTCTCACTTCCTCGTCTTCGCGCATTACCTGGGCTTTTCGCGCCGCTGCACGCACGCTGTCTTTTGATGGCAGCTCTCCCACCGTTACGTGTTCCAGCTGTTCTGATACACCCTCTCCGGGGTAGTCTAGGGAAGAAAAAACCTGCTCCATAAACACAGTAGCGTCAAGAATGAGCTCCCGGTAGTCTGTCCCTGGTTCTGAGAGACGGGCATGAATATCTTCCCAGGTCTTTGCGAGCGCCTTCTCTGTATCTTCCGGGTCTTGGTCAAAAAACCAATACCATTTTTGCAACTTTGGCCCGTAATAGTTGCTTTTTATTAAAAGAAAGACAATCCCTGCAAGCAACGCAAAGCTGGCGATTATCAATAGTGTCTGCGCAAGAATGATGACTGCGTGCATATACCAGGTATCAAATACGGCTCCTAAGAACCTCCCTCCTTCATAATATATATCTTCAAGCATTATGTATGCGCCTCCTCGTACTGTTCCCCAAGCGAGAGCAGAAGCCCCTCCTGTCTCCACGGCGCGATAAACTGCAGCCCAATAGGTAACCCCTCGTGCGTACCGCAGGGCAGAGAGAGCCCCGGCACGCCCGCAATGTTCACGGGTACGGTGAAGACATCCGCCGCGTACATTGCAAGTGGATCATTTGCTTTCTCTCCTAGTTTAAATGCCACTGTAGGCGTGGTAGGCGTCATGAGTACGTCCACCTCTTTAAAGGCGGCAACAAAATCTTTCTTGATGTGCTCCCGGGCGGCAACTGCCTTTTTGTAATATGCGTCATAATAACCCGCAGAGAGCACGTACGTGCCTATCATGACCCGGCGGGTAGGCTCAGGGCCCAAACCCGCCCCCCGTGTCTTTCTGTATTGCTCCCACAGTTCTGGCGCATCTTCCCGCAGGCCGTACTTAATGCCGTCATACCGCGCTAGGTTGGACGATGCCTCCGCAGGGGTTAGTACATAGTAGGTGGCCAGTCCCGCCTCTGTATATGGCAGTGAAACCTCCTGTATAGTGGCCCCCTGCTCTTCAAACCACTGCACCGCTTTCATGACCGCCTCCTTCACCTCTGGTTGCAACCCTTCAAGTTCAAAATACTCTTTGGGAAGGCCTATAGTAAGGTCTGCTACGTCTTTTACGTGTTCTAGCCCCTCTTCTGGTGGCAGAGACGTGGCGTCAAACAAGTCCTGCCCGCGAATGATGGAAAAAAGAGTACGCACATCACCCACCGTGCGGCCCATAGGTCCTATCTGGTCTAGTGAAGAGGTAAGAGCGATAAGTCCATGGCGTGAGACCTCACCGTACGTGGGCTTAAGGCCAACCACGCCGCAAAAACTGGCGGGCTGCCGTACGGAGCCACCTGTTTCTGAGCCGAGTGCCGCTACGCACATGTCCGCCGCTACCGCTACTGCGGAGCCGCCAGACGAACCCCCCGGTACGCGCGTGACGTCATAGGGGTTTTTTGACGGCCCGTAGGCCGAATTTTCTGTAGAGGCGCCCATAGCAAACTCATCCAGGTTTGTCTTTCCTATTATGACGGCCCCCGCCTCTTTAAGACGCCGTACCGCCGTTGCGTCATAGGAGGCCGTGTAATGTTCAAGCACGCGGGAGCCAGCCGTAGACCGCATGCCACGCACTAAGATATTGTCCTTTATGGCAATAGGAACCCCCGCAAGAGGTCCGTCAGCAACCTCCTGCAGCGGTTCTTCGGCAACAGAGAGAAACGCGTTAAGCTCGCCGTTTCTTTTTTCTATCTGAGTTTTGTAGTATTGAAAAAGTTCGGCGGGAGAGGTTTGTCTGTCCTCTAAAAGCTTCCTGGCACCTTGTATAGTGAGACGCTCCATCATTCCGCGTCTGTCTTTAAAATACGTGGAGAAAGCACAAACCCGCCCTTTTTTTCTGGTGCCTGCTCCAAAAGCTCCTGGCCACGTGGAATACCCCCTTCATTGTATACATCTTCCCGTAAAACACTTTCCAGTCCCATCATCTGCCTGTGTTCATCTGTGTCTACATCAGGAAGTTTGGAAAGCGTGCCTACAAAATCTAAAATAGCGGAGAGGTCCTTCTGGTACTTCTCCATATCTTCCTCTTTGATCTCTATTTTTGCGAGCTCCGCTATGCGAAGCACCTCTTCTTTACTAAGCATTGTCTTTAAGAAGCTTTGTGAATTGCGTTTCAGTAAGAATGGTCACCCCAAGATCTTTTGCCTTATCGTATTTTGACCCCGGGT
>CAZPCT010000028.1:0-5627 GCA_964585325.1 uncultured Candidatus Saccharibacteria bacterium | reverse complement strand
GCGAGTTGACGGTATTTTTGTACACATTGGTATGGTGCCAAACAGTGATTTTCTTCCTCCAGACGTGGAAAAGAACGCGTACGGCAATGTGGTGACGGACTTAGTGGGGCGCACGAGCGTTGAGGGGCTTTTTTCAGCAGGCGACGTGACGCACAACCCCTACAATCAGCTTGCCATTGCGGCAGGGCAGGGGGTAAGTGCTACACTGAGCGCAGTGGAGTATTTGAATAAGTTGGCATAACCATTATGGGCAAAGATCTTGTTACACAACTTGCAGATGCTGTGCTCCGGCGCGTGCAGACACAGGGGGAGTATTCGCCCGAACTCCTGGACGAGGTGACGGAGGAGGTCATTGACGAGTTTATGCGGGACGGGCTTATTACGGACGATGAGGACACAGAGACGCTCCAGACGGACGTCATGGACAGAGTTAAAAACTCATTAGACAACCTATAATATTATGAAAGTTGCAATAAATGGTTTTGGGCGTATTGGCAGGACGTTTTTCAAACACGCGTTTGATAACGCTGACATAGAAATAGTAGCGGTCAACGATCTAGGTGAGGCGGAAAATCTTGCCTACCTTCTACGGTATGACTCTGTATACGGCCCCTATGAGAAGATGGTGACGGCCGAGAAGGGAAGCCTGGTAATAGATGGCCAACCTGTCATATTTTTGTCTGAACCTGACCCCGCCAAACTTCCGTGGGGGGATCTTGGTGTTGATGTGGTGGTTGAGTCTACGGGCGTTTTTAAAACGAAGGAGAAGGCGCGCGCGCATCTTGAAGCTGGGGCTGCCCGGGTAGTCATATCTGCGCCTGCCGACGACGAGACAGATCACATCTTAGTGGGCGCCAACGCGGATCAGCTGACACGGGAGTTGGACACAATCACATCTGACGCATCATGCACCACAAACGCGGCGGTTCCCTTAGTGAACATTTTGCAGGTGGAGCCTGGCATTGAGAAGGCGATGCTGTCCACGGTGCATGGGTATACGGCCAGCCAAAGTTTGGTTGACGGCCCTAGCGCAAAGGATTTTAGAAAAGGACGCGCGGCGGCACAGAACATCATTCCCTCCCATACAGGGGCGGCTGACGCAACTGTCAGGTCTCAGCCATGGCTGAGGGACAAGTTTGACGCAGTGGCGCTCCGTGTCCCGGTCATTTCCGGGTCCATAGTGGACCTCACTTTTGTTGCTAAAAAGAACGTGACGGTTGAAGAGATAAACAATATCCTGCGTGCGGCGGCGCAGGACAAGAGCTGGAAAGGCATATTTACTGTCACAGAAGACCCCATTGTATCTTCTGACATCATTGGAAACCATCACGCGTCAATTGCGGATCTTTCGTTCACGCGGGTGGTGGACGGCAACTTGGTGAAGGTGCTTGCGTGGTATGACAACGAGTGGGGGTACGCACATACGTTGCTGTTACACGTACTCAGCCTTAAACCACTTTTGTAATGCTCTACCTTAGCGCTGACCACAGGGGGCACGAACTTAAAGAACACATACAGACGTGGATTGAGAGCACGCCTGAGCCGAGCTACGCCGGTGAGACCCGGGACCTTTCAGCACAAAAAGTTCCAGGTGATGACTATCCTCTTGTTGCGGCCGAACTGGGCCGCCTTGTGGCTTCAGACGACATTAATAAGGGCGTTTTGTTCTGCGGCTCGGGAGTGGGAGCCGTAGCTGCCGTTAATAAAATAAAAGGAATACGGGGCGCTATTGGGCTCTCTCCACAACAGGTGGCGGCGGGCAGACACGACGATGACATGAACGTGTTGGTCATTGCGGCCGACCACACGGAGCGTGGCCAGGCCGAGGAGCTTGTGCGGGCGTTCCTCACCACTTCTTTTAATGGTGAGGTAGAACGGTATGGGCGGCGTATTAAACAAATTAAGGAGTTAGAAACTGAATGACTCAAATAGTTCCTGGCATACTTGAAGAGCGCTGGGAGGCGGTAGAACAAGGTCTTTTGCGCTTTGACGGAGTGTCTCCGTGGGCACATTTGGATATATCAGACGGCATCTTCACGCCCACTACTACGTGGCGGAACCCGGAAGACCTGCCGCTCAAAAGAGAAAACGGACAGCGCATTGAGCTCCATCTCATGGTGGCGCGCCCATGGGAGGTGATATCGCCATGGCTGCATACAATGAGCGAGCGGTTTATAGTGCACCTTGAGGCGTTTGAGGGCGAAGCGGGTCATCTTGAGCAGGCAGACAGAGTTATTGCGGATGTTCAGGCTGCCCGAAAGGAAATTCTTTTTGGGCTGAAACTAGCAACACCAATTGCCGCGTTGGAGCGACACATCGGTTTGGTGGATGGGGTGCTCCTTATGGCGCATGAAGTGGGTGTATCGGGAGTGCCGTTTGACTCCGCCGTGCTTGAAAAGATAGCCGAGCTGAGGAAGCACCACCCCTCCCTCACCATTGAGGTAGATGGCGGCATCAATGAGGCGACCGTTGTCTCTGTTAAAACAGCCGGCGCAAACCGTGTGGTAGCTACCTCATACCTCAATGACTTTGATGATCCAGGCCGGGGCATTGCCCGTTTACGCAGAGCCTTGGGCGAGCCTGTACGAGATGTCACTAAAAATGGACTGTAACAGTATGCCGATATACGAGGACAATATACAATTATTGGAAGAGCGGGCGAACCGTATCCGTCAGGATATCATCACCACGTTGGTGGAGGCGGGTTCTGGCCATTCAGCGGGCCCGCTTGGTATGGCAGACGTGTTCACCGCCATGTATTTTCATATACTTAACCACGATCCGCAAAACCCGCAGTGGGAAGGGCGTGACCGGCTGGTGCTCTCAAATGGGCACATCTGTCCTGTGCAGTACGTAGCACTGGCGCATGCGGGGTATTTTCCTAAGGATGAGCTTAAAACCCTGCGCAAATTTGGCACGCGACTACAGGGACATCCTCACCGGGGCGCCCTTCCGGGTATTGAGACAACGTCTGGGCCGCTTGGATCTGGTCTCTCGCAGGCCGTAGGTATGGCGATAGCGGGGCGCATGGATGGAAAAAACTGGCGGGTCTACTGCCTCATGAGTGACGGCGAACACCAGGCGGGGCAGACGTGGGAAGCGGCGATGCTTGCAGGCAAGTTGAATCTGGCACGCCTGACGGTCATTATTGACCGCAATAATATCCAGATTGACGGCCCTACAGAAGAAACCATGCCGCTTGAGCCCTTAAGGGAGAAGTATGAGTCGTTTGGGTGGCATGTCATGGAAATAGACGGCCACAACGTGCGGCAGATAGTAGAAGCATGCGAACAGGCCCAGGCTATTGTGGAAGACCCTGTGTGCATCATTGCACACACCATTCCCGGGAAAGGGGTTGATTTTATGGAATATGACTTTGAATGGCACGGCAAGCCTCCCAAGCCAGAGGAAGCAAAAGAAGCATTACAAGACTTGCGGTCGCTTAAAGGTAAGATAATGCCGGGACACCTTGATTAGCTTCGTTAGCTTATAGGACCGATGTTTCAACATTTTAATCAAGAGGTTAACGCAACTAACGAAGCTATATGCTGAACATATGACCAACCCAAACGCCTACTTGGCGGACAACATAGCAGACACTGCAAAACTGGAGCACGCTCCTACTCGTGACGGGTATGGAAAGGGTGTGGTTGTGGCAGGTGAAAAGAATAAGAATGTAGTGGTGCTCTGTGCCGACCTCACTGAGTCCACGCGCTCCCACTGGTTCAAGGAAAAATTCCCGGAGCGGTTTATTGAGATTGGTGTGGCCGAACAGAATATGGCGTCTGTGGCGGCGGGCATGGCGGTGTCCGGAAAGATCCCATTTATTGCTTCGTACGCAACATTCAGCCCTGGCAGGAGTAATGAACAGGTACGTACCACCATTGTTTACAACAGCGCGAACGTGAAGATAGTGGGCTCCCACGCGGGACTTTCTGTGGGACCAGACGGGGCTACGCACCAAGCGCTTGAGGACATTGGTCTTATGCGTATGCTGCCCGGTATGACGGTGGTGGCGCCGTGTGACGCTATAGAGGCGCAAAAAGCTACAGAGGTGGCGGCGGAGGTGGAGGGTCCTATGTACATTCGCCTTGGACGAGCGGATACTCCTGTCTTTACTACGGAAAAGACACCGTTCGCGCTAGGCAAAGCTGAGGTATTTAAAGAGGGGACTGACGCCCTTATTGTGGGCTGCGGGCCTGTGCTCCACGGGGCTCTTGTGGCGGCCCTGGAGCTTGAAAAAGAAGGTGTTTCTGTTGCAGTCATTAATCTGCACACCATAAAACCCATGGACACGGAGATGGTCCTCAGATACGCGGCACAGACAGGGGCGGTGGTCAGTGTGGAAGAGCATCAGGTTGCAGGTGGGCTGGGGGGCGCACTCGCGGAACTTTTTGCAGAAGAGGGCCGGGTGCCGCTGGTGCGTGTGGGGGTGCGTGATAGTTTTGGGGAGTCGGGAGATCCGGATGAGCTGATTGCTCACTTTGGGTTGGACAAAAATGGTATTATAGAGGCGGTACGCCATGTATTGACTAAGAAGTAAGGGCATATGAAACAGTACGATCTTATTTCAATAGGAGACATGACAACAGATGCGTTTATTCGCCTGCAGGACGCGACGGTCCATTGTGATATTGATACTGAGAACTGCACCATTTCCATGCGGTTTGGAGACAAGATACCGTATGAGGACACTTACGTTATTCCGGCGGTGGGGAACGCGGCGAACGCTGCGGTCAGCGCCTCTCGCCTTGGGCTTAGCACGGCGTTTGTGAGCAACGTGGGGGATGACGCCTTTGGTAAGGAGGCTCTTAAGGCACTTTTGGAGGAAAACGTGGCTACCGACTTTGTTGACGTGCAGGCGGGCAAGAAAACAAACTATCACTACGTGCTCTGGTTTGAGGATGAACGCACCATTCTTATCAAGCACGAAGAGTTCAACTATCAGCTCCCATACATAGACACACCGCCGTGGATCTATTTTTCGTCTATGGGAGAAAATTCTCTACCATTCCATGAGACGCTTGTGGAATATCTCAACGAACATCCGTCCATCAAACTAGCGTTCCAGCCCGGCACGTTTCAGATGCAGTTTGGGACTGGAAAGCTGAAGGGGCTCTATGAACGGGCGCATGTCACGTTCTACAACAAAGAAGAGGCGCAGCGCATTCTTGAGACAGATGAGACGGACATAAAAAAACTGCTTACCATGGCGCGCGAACTCGGCCCAGAAATTGCTGTCATCACAGACGGGAAAGCGGGCGCGTACGCATATGACGGAGAGGTAATGTATTGCATGCCCATCTATCCAGACCCGAAGCCGCCACTTGAGCGCACGGGCGTGGGCGACGCGTTCTCATCTGCCTTTGCCGCGTTCCTGGCGCAGGGTCTTAGTGTGGAAGAGGCGCTTGTGCGTGCTCCCATTAACTCAATGAACGTTGCGCAGCACGTAGGCGCGCGTGAGGGACTCCTTACTAGAGACCAGATAGAGGAGTATCTCAAGAAAGCGCCTGACAACTACGTAGTGGAAAAGATTGGCTGATAGTGCCGTCGTTAACAGTCTGTGCGTTGCTTGAGAGGTTTCATTTTGCTATACTCAAAGTAAGTAATTTTGGAGGGTTTGTATG
>CAZPCT010000027.1:0-8259 GCA_964585325.1 uncultured Candidatus Saccharibacteria bacterium | reverse complement strand
GGCGGTCGTTTCAACATCCCCTTGTGGCACAAGTACACCATTGACGCCGCCGTTGACCGCACTCTCAATGCCGTTCCCGCGCGTGCCCACCACCGGCAACCCGGCAGCGGCAGCTTCCAGAAAGACAAGGCCAAACCCTTCAAAGTGGTGACCATGATTAACAGATGTCAGGACAAAGAGCCGTGCAGTAGCGTAAAGATCCTTGAGTTCAGTATCAGAGATACCATGCAAAAAATCTATAGACCCACGCACCCCCTCCCGCTCCGCAATGTCAGTAATTCTCCCATAGTAGTGCGAATCAAGCTTGTCACCTACTATCTTGTACCGGAGACCGGGCATTTTCTTCTGTGCACGCGCAAACGCCGGTATGGATATGTGATATCCCTTCCTGTGTTTCAATACTCCCACACTGAGAATAAACGCCTCCTCTGACTCCCTTCTCTCTACATAGAACTTCTCGTAGTTAACGCCAGGAGTAATAATCGCGACATTTTTATGTGAGTCAAGACCCTTCTGCACTTCACGTGCCACAAAATGACTTATGGCAACCAGACGATCGGCCTGTGAGTAGGCCCACCTGAGAAGGTAGGAGGTTTTCCAATTGTAGAGCGGGGCGACCGAATACGTTCCCACAGAGTTTATAACAAGTGGTTTCCCTACACCAATGTTTGCAAGAGCGGCAATAATACCATAAGGATACCCGTCCAACGCGTGGATAAGGTCACACCCCTTCACATGTTGCCGTACTTGTAAAATAACGGAAAACAAACCCGCGCCACGCTTTAAGAGTGGCAATCCCTCGTGGCCGTCATCAGTCTCTTTCAAAACCAAGACTTCCATGTGTTCCTGCCTGTCTACACCCCGGATAATCTTGCTGGCATACCTGCCTCCCCCTGTTTGCGGCCGAAGATCATGTGTGAGATAACAGATCTTCATCATTTTTCTTCAACTCCCGGTTGTACAACCCTTCTGACTTCAACTAAGTCATACCGTATCCCTCCCTTTCTTCTGCGCAGTTGAAACCCGTCACCAAACAATGCCTGCAGAACCTTGAACGAAGGGCTGATGACCCATCGCCCGTCACCCAACTCTCTCACCTCGCTTACCGCCGCGCGACGGGAAAGATTGCGATGCCCACGTAACCAATGTTTAGAAAAGGACAGGTAAAGCAAGGGCTTTGCCAAATCTAGCTCAAGGAGTGCGTAGTCACCAATAACACGCTTAAGCTTTTCAACTGCCTCAAAGAAATTGGGGATTTCGGTCAGCACCGCAATACACAACACCACGTCAAAACGTTCATCGTTGAGATCAAAGATGCTTCTATTTAAAAAAGTCACGTCCAGTCCCTCGTTTCTGGCAAGTATTCCTGCCTGCTTCAGTCGTCTTGCATCCACATCCACGCCAACTACTTTGGAAGCTCCCTGCGCTTTGGCAAGCAAGCTGTTTTGGCCAGAATTGCACCCAATATCAAGAACGCTCTTCCCTTCAAAGTCAACCGTCTTCAGTGCGGGAATACGTTTATGTGTGGGAAACCTGCCAGGAGTGACAAGACCATTTTGCAGCTCAATGGTCTGATACCAGTCCTGACTGTCAATCCACCCCTTGTACTCTTCTTTTGTAGTAAAGAGAGGTGCCGTATCTTCAGACATTTTTTATCGAATCTTAGTATACACACTGTACAGTGTTTTATGGGGAAATACGAGCACATTAGGCAGTGTCTCCTGACCCAACGCTCGAAGAATGGCTGCGCGATGGTGACCTCCGCAGAGGTACACGTTTCCCTTTTTTCGTACACCCTGTATCTGTTCCGTATCATCCTTATACCCCTCGGCCTGAATGCTTTCAAGAAGGGAAAGCCGCTGATCAACACGTTTTGAAATGACCATGTTCTTTGTGTCTGTATCAACGTTGTCAAAGGATTTCTGCGCCTCTTGCTCTATGAGCCGATACAACGACCCCTTGTACATACCGCCTTCCTTCTTTGAAACGCCGTGGTATTTCTCAAGTTGGCCGCTGTACCACCGTACAAACCCTCCATGTGCCGTCTCTTTCTCTCCTTTGAGGTACAGATCAAAAAAGGTATATGGAGGCCACTCTTCTATAGGCCTACCGCCAAACCCCTCTGTAACATAGCAGGGCAGATCGCTGCAACGAATACGAGAGAAGGACACATTGTGCGTAAGCAAACGTCTCATAGATCTACGGACGCTTTTTGATAAAATGAAGAATGTCCTGTGCTCGTTTCTGCCACGTGTGAGTCTGTACATCTTTAAGCGCTTGTGCGGCGATGGTATTTGCCATCTCTGTATCATCCAAAACACGCCGCATACCATCCGCCAGAGCCATGGGGTCATCTGGCTTTACCAGAATCGCACTCCTTCCGTCAGTCAAAATCTCTTGCACAGTAGGGAGTTTTGTTGAAACTATTGGACGCCCCGCGCTCATATATTCAAACATCTTCATGGGTGACATGAAGCGCGCGTAATGCAGCTGGTCAGGATAATTCATAACCAAAAGATCGCACGCCTTGAGGAAGAAGGGAATCCGCGTATGAGGGACAGCTGTAACCACTCGGCAGTCTTCTTTATCCACTCCATACATGTCACACATTGCGCGTACCTCAGAAACCTCGTCCTCATTTATCCCCACAAGCAACAACACAACGTCCGGAAGACTTAGACGGGAAAAGGCGTCAATAAGTCCCTCAACGCCCTTGTTCTCCCCCATTGTTTTTAATTTACCAATGTAGCCTACAACCCTTCTCTCCGGCTGAAGGCCAATTTGCTCCCTCGCTTCTTTACGAGACACATCTACGTCAAAGACGGCCAGGTCAACAGCATCGTGCGCGATTAATACGTCGCCTCCAGCAACTCCGCACCGCTCGTAAAAGTCCGCCACACCCTGTGATATAGCGATCATCGCCTGTACACACCGCAGTACACGCCGTGTGACAATACCTCGCGAACCACTGTGGACTTCCCAATAAAGGTTGCCAACGAAGAAGCTCAGGAAAAAGAGAGGTATTTTGTCCCGCGAATATACCACATCAATATCCTTTTTGAAGAACAGATAGAGCACGGTCACAATTGAAAAAATCGTCGCCTCCAACCAAAACCCAAACCGCGGAATGACCCCTACCAGATCAACGGTAGGCAGCCTTGCGATGGCAAAGTTTCTCTCTACGCCATAAAAGGTAAAGGGGTCAGCGGCGGCCCCCAACCGCCGGCGCGGTACCACAAGCTCAACATCCGCCCCCTCCTTGGCAAACGCCTCACACATCTTCATTATCTGTACTCCATGCGCTTTCTCCGTCGGCAGTCGGATATCCGCAACGTAGGCCAGTTTCATAGTCGTTCTTTTCTTGTTCTACTTAATAGCAAAGACATGATAGCCGCTTGTTTGCTTGCTTGTATCCTTGTGCAATACCTTATCCGCAAGCCGTGCCAAACGGTTGGCCAACAAAGAGTGACGTGCGGGAGTCAGATTGGCAAGTGTCTCTATCGCGCCGCGGACCCTGCACACCTCAAATGCTGAAAACGGCGCCATCATAAGATCCACCGCATCCTCTGTAAAACGCCAGTAGTCTTTGTAATACCCTTCAAGCGGAGAATAAAACCTAAGAAAAGAGAAATAGATGAGAGCGTATCCCCCAGGCTTTAGTGTGCGGTGGATTTCTTTTACCGCCTGCACGGGGTCTTCCACACAGTTCAATACGCCAACACAGACGATGGCATCCTGCGAATTGTCCTCAAAAGGAAGCTGTTGTACATCTCCCACAATGTCAGGGCCGTAGTCCGGGACAGGGTCTAGCACCTTATAGTCAACAGCTTCCGCAAGCGGCAGGATCCACTCGTGAGTGGGTTCATATTTATTGCCTTTTGTTTTATCAATTCGAAGCCCCCCGCCAACGTCAATAACCGCGGCTTTCTCTGTAAAGATTTTGGTCACCTTGTCTCTAAAAAATTTTTCAGATATTCTCATATTCTCTTTGTTAGCAGAAATAAGTGATGATACGGCATCTCAAACAACACGTAGTCTTTCTCTATTCCAAGTCCCGCACCTTCTATAGCACGCCGCACTGTTTTGGGCGACGTTCCCTTCTTCCCTATCTCCCATTTGTGGGGGCTGTTTGAATGTTGCCTTTTTCTTGAAAAACTGATCTTAGCTTGCCCCCGCACTCGCTTCACTAACGGCAACCGAAAATCGTATGAGAAGTGCCTGCCCCAGTGCGGAAGCGTGATCACCACGTGCTTTTTAGAGACACGCGCAAGTTCCCGTAGATTATGTTGAAACTGTTCAAATGGCAGGTGTTCAAGCACCTCAGCACAAAGCACCACGTCAAACACCCCGTCCCCAAATGGCATATCCTCCACACTACCCACAACATCCGGGCTGGTGTCAGGCTCAATGTCACACGAAGTAATGTCAAAATCCCTGTTCTTAAAATAATCGTACACAATATGATTCCCTACACCCACCTCTAAGATGCGTGTAGGATTACAACTCCGCACCACCTTGATCTGATGCCAGTAACTCGCCCATCTATCAATATCCACGTATTTGAAGTTGTCGTATGGATTATCATTCATACTGCAAGTGTCAAACCTTTTTCTTACACAAGAAAATATAGGTGAGCACATATTTATGCCTAAATCTAAGGTCAGGGCGCAGTCTTTGTACCGTCCAGTCACACATTAGTGCAACGGAAAGGAGCAGCACGCGCAGCACACTAGGAAAGATAAAAGCCACCTGCGCATATGCTGCCGTGAACGGGCCGCGGCCCACAGGCGCTATCTGAACACTGCTGAACCCCGCCCTCTTAAATGCACGCTCAAGACCCTCTGCTGTCATACGAACATAGTCGTGTGGGTCTGCATGCACACCCACCAGAAAGGGAATGTAGCCAAAAAATGTTCCACCAGGCCTCATCACCCGCAACGTCTCTGCAAGCATGTTGTCCCATCTAGAAAGATGCTCTAGTGTATTAAAGCAAAAAACGGTGTCTTGTGAGCCGTCTTGCAATGGCAACGGTTCTTTTGTCACATCCAGCACGAAATCGGGACATACACTTTCGTCAATATTAGCTGTCTGAATCTGTGCCGGAGACGCAATATTCAAAAAGCGGTAGTGACTTCCACGCTTTTCGCCTCCTCCAATATCAAGAATATTCCCCAAAAACTGCCTGCCACCCAGCTCAACATTCGTGAGCGTACGGTAGATGCTTTTCCCTCTAAGAGATTCCTTCAGGACCGTACCTATCATACGCCGTATTCGCCAACAAGGCGTGTAGCGAGCTGTTTAATGTCATGCTCCCCCTTCACCCACTCGTACAGGCGCTGAATGAGCGTGTCCCGTTCCGCCTGCGGGAGGTCTTTAAGCGCCTTTATCTTTGCCGCAAGCTCCTTTGGCTCATTATTGTCAGCAACTAACATGGGTGAGATGTTGAGAAGCGGCCTATAGTATGCCTCATTTGAAGTAAGTACTAACGTCTTGGAGGCGGCTGCCTCCAGCACTGTCTTATCCATACTGCCTGTCTGGGAGAGATTAATAAAAAGGTCACCACGGGCATACAGCTCCGGCACTTCTCCATAGGGCACACCAGGGTGAAAAGAAATGACCTCATCAAGCCCGGCGCCCTCTGTCATCTCAAGCAAATTGTCTAAATACACCTCGTCCTGTTCCAGCGCAGGGTCACCATATATGTCTAGCCTATAGCTTATAGCTTGGTTAGCTTCACTAGCTTTGACCAATTCGCGCATCGCAAGAACCATCGTTTCATAATCCTTAGAGAGGCTAATGCGGCCGAGGGAAACTATGCGGAACACGTTGTCGCCCCGCTCCTCGTACATAGTGCGTGAAAATCTTCCCATATTAATGCCGTGTCCCATCACCCGCGCTTTATTGGACGGCAACCGGAAGCTCTCTGTGGAAGCCGTAAACACCACATCCACCATGGCGTGGGCAAGCTTCAACTTCCCGTCCACCTGCTTGTGGGTGTACCACAGGCCCATCTTCTTGCCATAAATGGTGGTAAGCGGCCATGCGGCTATCGCGTAGAGAGGGTGCATATGGACCAGAACGCCCTTAGATTGCGGCAGCCAGTCAACCAAAAAGCCCCAATACGCGGTTAGTTTGTGAAGACGGGAGTTCCCCTCCTCTTTTCCCATGGAGCCCACCTCCACATTCGCCGGCAGGCCAGACACGTCCCCCTTCTCAAGACAAATGACATAGAGCCGGTCAACCTCGTCCGCAAGCGCCTCTATCCAGTCAAAAACAAAGCCACTCCTCGTGTCCTGTCTATCCACTATACGCGTTACAAATACAAGGTTCACGCTTAATACTGTCTACTTACTACTTACTACTGTCTACTTTTCCAACTATTTCTTGCCAAAATTGAACCGTTCGCTCAACACCCTCTGCAGCATTGTACTGGCGTGCTGTCTCAGCCGCGGCGAGGCCAAGGCTTTCTTGCCTGCCCACATCAGAAATAAGACCCCCCAACGCCGTTTGGAGAGCTTTTTGATTACCCACAGGAATAATAAGTGCGTCTTTTTCATTGGTTAGTATCGTTTTTGCGCCTGCTGTTTCTGTGGCAATGATAGCACATTTAGCCGCCCCGGCTTCCAGCAGTACCTTTCCAAAGCTCTCTGTGTTTGAGGGAAGGACAAAGATATCTGCCTCTTTATAGATAGCGGGAAGTTCACTGTAGGACTTAGGACCAAGAAACGTGACCTCCTCTTCTACGCCAAGCTCTTTTGTTAAGCTCTCAAGCTTTTGACGTTCTGGGCCATCGCCGACTATGCGGAGCTTATAGCTTATAGCTTCATTGGTTTTCAAGCCCACGACGGCACGAATCAACAATTCTACGTTCTTCTCTGGGGAAAGCCGGCCCACATAGAGGATGACAGGAACGATGTTCCGATTCTTTTCTGTTACCTGAAAAGGAGCAAGGTCTACTGGTGTGGGTTGTACAAGAACGGGCTGTGTAAGCCCCCAAGCGCGTAGGTGCGCCCTCAGACGCTCAGTATTGACCCTAAACCCATCCGCGTACGGCAGGGCCCGCTTGATGCGCCATGCACCCCATTGGTTCACCCCATTGAACGGGAGCGTGCCTCTTTCAAAGAACATGCTATGCAGGCCAATGATGAGCGGTGCGCCGTACTTCTCTTTAAGCATTTCTCCTGCCGGTGCCGTTAGGTCCTGCGCCACAATAAGATCATATTGGTGTTCAGCAAACAGACGACGAGCAATGCGCAGCACGCCTAAAAGATGAAATACCTTGGAAGTGTTTGTTGGAAACGCCCGCAACCTGGAAGAATGCTCTTGCATAGCAAAACCGCCGGGCGTAGAGACAACGACGTCTAGCGAGTCTACATGCTCCGCATACCTCTTGTGCCGCGCAACAGTATCACCCGATCCCTCGCCCCCCACGAACCCTCTGTCTGTGCTTAACATCAATACACGCATAGTGTGAGATTATTTGGTAATCCAGCCTCCCGCGCGGGCAAGCTTTGCTTTAAACTCTGCCACCCCCGTCTGGCTATGTATGGTATAGCGCGGCAGTATGAACGGATCATCCTTCTTTTTCACTGCTCGTGATTCTACTGTTACTGCCCCCTCATAACCCGCCTCCACCACTGCCCGCACAACCGCTCTTGAATATACTCCGCGCGGATAAGCAAACAAGGTGCATCGCTTTTTCAACAGTGCTTCAAGAACGTTCTTTGACTCCTGAACTTCTACCCGCACCTCCCCCTGTGAAAGGTTGGAGAGTTCTTTGTGGCTCAGTGAGTGAGGCTCTACGCTTGCGCAGGAAAACGTATCAAGCTCTTGCACCTGCTTTGGGGTTAAAACAGGCTGCGGCCTGTTTTCCGAGTTATTAAGTTCAGCGCCCATGGCGTTAACAGAAATGAAAAAAGTCCCATGAAAAGCATAGTGCTCAAGTAGAGGGACGACCATCTCAAGATGTGATACGTACCCATCGTCAAACGTCAGTGCCACCGTTTTAGGTTGAAAGGATGCGCCCTTTTTGTGCTTTTGCACCATTTCCATGAGCGGCACTACATTATACCCGCGCTCCTTCAAGAACCTCATCTGTCTTTTAAACTGTTCCGCACGTACGGTCAGGTACAGGTCACTCTCCCCTACGTCATGATAAAGTAAAATAACAGGACCCGAAGATGGCAGAACAGTTTCCACCAGGTTCAGCGCCCCAAACATGACTGATCGCATCTTCTGTTTCATAGATGAAAGAATTAT
>CAZPCT010000026.1:0-5147 GCA_964585325.1 uncultured Candidatus Saccharibacteria bacterium | reverse complement strand
TTGTGAGGCGGGCTCCCTTACACTTTCTTCGGGTAAGGAGATACGTGTTCGCCGCGTGCATCTTGAAGAAGATACAGGGAGGTCTCAGCACGATCCTTCCACAGACAAGTCCCTCATAGACTTTAACAGGGCAGGCGTGCCTCTTATGGAGCTGGTAACGGAACCTGACATTTCCTCTGCGGACGAGGCGCGGGAGTTTGGTGAAGAGCTTCAGCAGTTGCTCAGATATCTGGGTGTTTCAGGAGCCGACATGGAAAAAGGACAGCTGCGTCTTGAGGCAAACCTTTCGTTGCGTCCCCAGGGGGCACAGGAGCTGGGCGGGAAGGTTGAACTTAAGAACATAAACTCGTTCCGGGCCATGCAACGGGCGGTTGCGTATGAAATTGAGCGGCAAACAGAGGCGCTTGAAAAAGGAGAGAGGGTAACCCAAGAAACGCGTGGCTGGGACGACACCACAGGTAGGACGTTCTCGCAGCGGACAAAAGAAGAATCTCATGACTACCGGTATTTCCCCGAGCCAGACCTGCCGCCTGTGCGCCTGGACGTGCAAGAGATAGAAGCAATACGGGCAGAGATAGTTGAACTCCCCCAGGACCGACGGGAGCGGTTTCAAAAAGAATACGGCATCACCCTGGAGCACGCGCGCATCTTCACCTTGAACAAAGAACTGGGCGACTACTTTGAACAGGTGGTATCCGAACTGCGCCAGTGGATGAAGGACGGGGGTATACAAGATACAAATGAGGAACAAGCGCTCATCACCCATGCGTCAAACTATGTAGTGACTGAACTTCAAAAACTGCTGGGCGCCCGTGAGATGAGCGTTAGGGAGCTTGAGACCCGGCCAGAGAACGTGGCAGAGCTTATTGTTATGGTGCACAAAGGAACCGTCTCCTCATCTGGCGCACAGAAACTGCTTGCTGAAATGGTTTCCCGCGGGGACGTTGACCCCACGCACCTTTTGGGCGAGCTGGGGCTCACGCAGGTAAGTGATACGACGGCGCTTGAAGGCGTTGCCCGGGAGGTTATCTCTTCAAACCCAGATGCTGTGGCAGATTACAAAAAAGGGAAAGAAACGGCTATTAAATTCCTTGTAGGGCAGATGATGGCGCGCACGAAAGGTGCGGCAAACCCCCAGGTTTCAGAGGAGGTACTCAAGAAAGTTTTGACAGAGTAATTAAAAACCTGTACAAAAAGGGAAGTACACACGAGCGATCGCCGGGACCGAAATCTCCAGCCAGGAGACAGGAATGACGCAGTGCACGCAAAAGCTTGATGAGGGTGCGAAGGACCGCATCATCAGTGTGGTGGAGGAGGTGCGAGGAGACCTTGCGCCGTCGGCGTGGGCGAAGCAGATCGGCATCTCCACGAACGTGGTCCTCTGCGCGCTCCAAGAGCGGCAGACGGAGGCGCTCTTCATCCTCGTGCATCATCTGGCGAGGAATGGGCACAGTCCCAGGAAGGTTCTGGGGCTGGAGCCCTGGATCCTCAACGAGCGTCACGCCAGGCAGGTGGCGAGGAGGATGAAGGAAGTCTTCAAGGACGGAGGACTCTCCTTCGCCGAGCGCAAGGCTGGCGTCACGGTGGGCATGATCGACACTGCCCTGGAGACCGGCTCCTACAACAGCGAGGAAATGGAGAAGTTCGCAGAGTTCCTCAGGGAGCAGCGTCAGGTGCGCAAGGACTGGCTCAGAACGGGGAGGGGGGCGCAGCGCTTCATCCCGCCCAAGCCCGCAGCGTTCGTGGACGAGTCCGCCGCGTACGGCTGAGGGTGCGCACGTTCCAAGACGAAGCAGCAGAAGGGGCGGCCTGGCTAGGCCGCCCCTCACGCATTGTATGAAATCATATTTAAATCATATTTAAATATGATTTCACCCCGTAACAAATGTCTGCACGAGGCGCTGAGCCTCGTTTTTATCTTCCACCCAATGAATGCCGGGGTCCCGTCTAAACCATGTCATCTGCCGCCGCGCGTACTGGCGAATATCTATCCATAACTTTTCAAGCATTTCTTCATAATCAACCTTATCTTGAAGATAGCGGGCGACCCAGCGGTATTCCAGGCCCAGTTCGTCCATCCGCTCCCAGCTTACACCGCTTTTATGCAGAGCGCGCACCTCCTCTACCATACCCCCGTCCAGACGGTTTTTAAGGCGCTGCAGAAGCCACGTATCGTGAGCATCCCAGTCGTCCACACCCGTGCCCAGCACAAGCGTTTCGTATTGCTTCTCCTTTTTGAGCGGGGAGACTGCGCCCTCTTGTTTCACTATCTCAAGCGCTCGCACAAGGCGTCGCCTATTGTGAGGGTCAATGTTTTTGGCGCGTTCCGGGTCTTTCTCCCTCAACAGTGTAAAAAGCTCGGGGGCGTCCTGTTCCTCAAGCTTTTTGCGGAGCGCCTCATTCGGCTCCACTGAAGGGAAACTCATATCATAGAGAACCGCGTCTATATAAAATCCCGAACCGCCTACCAGGAAAGGGAGATGACCCCGTTCATATATATCTGCAATAACCTCTTCTGCCAGATTTTTGTAGGTGGCAACGGTGAATGTTTCCTGGGGGTCAGCAACGTCCAAAAGATGATGCGGCACCCCTCCCATCTCTTCTTGTGTCACCTTTGCGGTGCCAATGTCCAAGCCCCGGTACACCTGGCGGGAATCTGCAGAGACGATCTCCCCGTTGAATTTTTGCGCCAAAAACACACCGAGCGCGGTCTTCCCCGCGCCCGTAGGTCCCACCACCACAATAAGCTTGGGCCGTCTACTCATAACGCTTTGGAATCAATCTTTTTTTGGACGCTCTGTAGGAACGCATCAGTGCGCATTGTTTCTTGTTGATCAGTCCCACACTCGCGCACAGTGACCGTGCCCGCTTCTTTCTCGTTATCTCCCACTACCAGAATGTAGGGCACCTTCTGTAGTTCTGCTTCGCGAATACGCTTGCCCAGCGTCTCGTCTGCTGCTGGCATCTCCGCGCGGATGCCCGACTCCTTCAAACTCTCAAGAACCTCTGAACCATAGTCGTTCTGCTTTTCACTAATAGGCAGCACCACCGCCTGCACGGGGGAGAGCCAGACCGGGAACGCCCCGGCAAAATGTTCTATGAGTATGCCAATGAAGCGCTCCAGTGAGCCATAAATAACCCGGTGAATGACCACAGGAGTCTTCTTTTCACCCGACTCGTCTGTATACGTAAGACCAAAACGTTGGGGGAGCTGGAAATCAAGCTGAATCGTCCCCATCTGCCATTCGCGGCCCAGTGCATCGTTCATCAGGATGTCTATCTTGGGCCCGTAAAAGGCGCCGTCACCCTCAAGGACGGCGTACTTCTTACCAGACGCTTCCAGTATCTTCTTGAGTGACGCTTCGGCTTTGTCCCACACTGCCGGATCTCCCATAAAGTCGTCTGGGCGAGTACCCAGTCTGAGGGAGTATTCAAGGCCAAAGAGAGAGTAGAACCGCTCTGCCACCTCTAGGATATGCTGATACTCGCTCTCTATCATCTCTTCTGTAACAAAATTATGAGAGTCGTCCTGTTGGAACGAACGTACCCGCAAGAGCCCATTGAGCGTACCCGAACGTTCGTACCGGTGCAGCCGGTCCGTGTCTGAAAGACGGAGCGGCAGGTCTTTGTAGCTTACCTGGCGGTGTTGGAACACCACCATTGCGTTGGGGCAGTTCATGGGTTTTACGCCGTAGACCTCGTTCTCGCCCATGTTTGCGATGAACATATCGTCTTTGTAGTATTCCCAATGGCCAGAGGTCTCCCATAGGTCAGACTTGTTGATGAGCGGGCTTGCGATCTCTTCATACCCCAGCCGTTCATGCTCTTCCCGCCAAAAGCGGACCAGTTCGTTGTAAAGTCGCAGTCCTTTGGGGAGCCAGTACGGCATACCTGGAGACGTTTCGTGGAACATGAAGAGACCAAGCTTGAGACCCAGCTTCTTGTGGTCGCGCTTCTGCGCCTCTTCCAAAAGGTCTTTATGTGCGGCCAGTTCCTTCTTAGTTTCAAACGCAAAGCCGTAGATGCGGGTCATCTGGGGGTTCTTTTCACTGCCGCGCCAGTATGCGCCCGCAATGGCCGAAAGCACGAACGCGTCTTTATTGAGCTCTTTTGTGCTCTCTACGTGCCCGCCTCGGCAGAGGTCCGTAAACTCGCCAATGGTGTAAAGTGTTATATCAGCTTTGTTAGCTCCACTAGCTTCGTCAGTTTTTAGCTTCTTTATTTCAGAAGCGTCGGTTGTGCCATAAGTGATAAGGTCGTCTATCAGCTCCAACTTGTACGGCTGGTCCTGCATTAATGTGCGCGCCTCGTCCGCGTCTATCTCCTGGCTCCTAAATTCCAGCTCTTCGGCAAGTATCTTCTTCATTTCACTCTCAATTCGTGGGAGGTCTTCTTCACCCGGAGAACCCTGGGCAGTTGTAAAATCAAAGTCATAGTAAAAGCCGTGTTCGGTGACGGGACCAATACCAAAACGAACGCCCGGATAAAGGCGTTTTACGGCAAGCGCAAGTACGTGCGCGAACGAGTGACGAATGTTGTTTAGTTCCATTACAGTTATGCGGTGGTCAGTGGGCGGGCGTTTTCACAGATGAACTTAAGTTCGTTGTTTCTGTTCTGCACCTTTCCGTCCAGCACCACTACCTCTTCTTCTTGCCACACCCCGCCGCTTTTTTCAAGGACTGAGGGGAAGACAACCACCTCAATTTTGCCCGAAAGGTCTTCTAGTTCCGCAAAGACCATGGGCTGCCCGTTCTTTGTCAGAATCTTCCGTGCTTTCGTAATGATACCCCCCACCTTTACGGCCCGGCGCGAGGCCGTGAGGGAGGCAACCTGGCTGGTCTGCCGTTCCAGAATGTCACGTACCTCAGAAAGGGGATGGTCTGAAACATACAGCCCCAGAAGCTCCTTCTCCCACGCGAGCTTCTGTCTGCTTCCTAATGCGACGGTGGCGGGACGGAGTGTAAGTGGGGGCGTCTCCATTCCCTCCATATCAAAAAGTGAGGACTGGCAGGCATCTTTCGCCTTTGTAAACTCCTTTGCAAACTGGAGCAGGTTATCCATGTTCTCATACAGGGTGGCGCGGTCTTCCAAAGAGTCAAAGACGCCGGCCTTTACCATAGATTCAAGCGATTTTTTATTCAGGTCTT
>CAZPCT010000025.1:0-3654 GCA_964585325.1 uncultured Candidatus Saccharibacteria bacterium | reverse complement strand
AAGAATTCTCACCTCTCACAATCGTCCCTGAAATAAAAAAGCCCTGTCCGCGCTCTCAATGTGCGTATTCAGGGAAATAAAAATCGGTTGTGAGAAACGCAAACCCTCTCATTGATTTGGTGATATTAGATGACCGACGAGTTCTACCCCCATTGTACACCATCTGTAAGCAAATCAAAAACGCACGCCTTTCCCCAGCGTGCGCGGCTATTAATCACCCGTAATGTGCCTATTTCAGACGGCGTTTAATGAAGGCGGGAATTTCAAATTCAGCCTCTCCCGCGTCTTCGTCCACCGGTGAGACCCGGGTAACGCTCTCTCCTCCGTCTTCGTCCTCAATACGACGACGCACGTATGGGCGCCCCGACTCCACTAGAGCGGGCTGCGCATCTGCAAGCGCCTCTGAAAAACCGGTGGCCACCACCGTAACTTTGATCTCGCCCTTTTTGAGCTTCTCGTCAATAATGGCGCCGAAGATGACTTTTGCGTCACGGTCAATTGACTCTGTAATGATCTGTGCAGCCTCGTTCACTTCGGCCATAGCAAGGTCGTCGCCGCCAGAGACAGTGAAGAGCACGCCTTTGGCTCCGTTGATGGACACCTCCAAAAGAGGCGAGTTGATAGCCGCACGAGCCGCCTCAGTCGCACGGTCGTCACCAGAGGCACGACCAATGCCCATGAGCGCCGACCCGGAGTCCTTCATAACCGCCTTTACGTCTGCAAAGTCAACATTTACCAGCCCCGGCACAGTAATAAGTTCTGAAATACCTTGCACCGCCTGACGCAGCACATCATCAACCACCTCAAATGCGTTCACCAAAGAGACTTTGCGATCAATGATGGAGAGTAGGCGGTCATTAGGAATGGTAATGAGCGTGTCTACATGTTCATTAAGATCCTCAAGTCCCGCTTCCGCAATGCGCATACGCTGAATACCTTCAAAACTGAATGGTCGGGTGACCACGCCCACAGTAAGCGCGCCTGACTCCCGGGCAATTTCAGCCACAATGGGGGCGGCCCCTGTTCCAGTGCCACCACCCATGCCGGCAGTTACAAAAACCATATCCGCATTCTCTACTGCCTCGGCAATGTCATCACGCGACTCTTCTGCCGCCTGACGCCCTGTTTCGGGGTTCATGCCGGCCCCAAGCCCGCGTGTTACACCCTTTCCTATATGTAGCTTAAGTGAGGCCTGACAATGATGCAGTGCCTGCGCGTCAGTGTTGACCGCAATAAATTCAACCCCCTGGATCTTGGTGGAAACCATGCGGTTGACCGCGTTTGCGCCCGCGCCACCACACCCCACTACCTTTATTCGGGCAAACGATTCAATGTCAGGTTTGACTTGTTTAGGCATACCGTATGCGTCACTATTCGCAGCGATTGTAGCACGAGCGCTGAATTATGCAACCCAATAAAAAACGGGTATTCCCGCCCCGTGTATCCTCCCTGGTTGTTACGGTAAGAAGGTCTTGAGCCACTCCTTCGTGTGCTGAACAAGTCCTTGGGTGGTCAATGCACCGCTTTCCCCTGCTCCGGCCTGTTCCGCTTCGTACGCAGAAACAAGCGCGCCGCACACCGAAGCGTATCCCGGTGTTGCTAGTTCAGGCAACGCACCCTCTATGTCACGAATCTTGCCAAGCTGTGCGGGTAGTTTCAAGTCTCTCTTTGCGCACTCCGCCATGCCGTCCAGTCGAGCACTGCCGCCCGTGAGCACCACACCGCCCGGCAGCATATTCTCTTTTGTGTAGTCCTCAAGCTCCTCTCCTACCGCAGAAAACAATTCCTTCGTCCTCCCCTCAATAATCTTTGCCAAACCGTAGCGGGAAATACTAATATCTTCTAGACCCCAGTCCGTCAGTACCACCTTTTCCCGTTTTGACACGCGGGACGAGTACGAGCTTCCATACTCTACTTTTATGCGTTCAGCAACGTCAATCGCGGTTTTGAGCCCTATGGCTACATCATGTGTAATATGTGAACCGCCCAGCGGCACTACCCGGTGGTCTGCAAGCTCGCCCTCATTAAATATAACTATGTCTGTGGTGGTGCCGCCTATATCAAGCAAGGCTACCCCCGCCTCTTTTTGTTTTTTACTCAGGACCACCCTGCCGGCAGCACGGGGGCCAAACAGCCACCCCTCACCTTCCTTCCCTGCATCCTTTACCACCTTCGTTATGGTGCGGAGCAGCGGCGTGGAAACAAGAACAAGGATAACCTTCGCTTCCAGACGCACACCCTTCATCCCCACTGGATCTTCAATGCCGTCCTCCCCGTCCAGGGTAAACGAGGTAGGTAAGGTGTGAATGACTTCCTTGTTCTGTGGCAGTGAAACGGTCCGAGCCGACTCAAGCACACGGGACACGTCTTCTGGAGAAACTTCACCGTCCGCACGAGACACCGCAATGGATCCGACCGAGCGTACCGTCTCAACCTGTGGGCCGCTCACCGTTACCAGTGTCTTGGTAAGAGAAAAGCCGGAGGTTCGCTCCGCCTCTGCAAATGCGCGCCCTACACTGCTTACCACCTCGGGTATATCCACAATTTGACCCCGACGGACGCCAAGCGTGGCCTCCTCTCCGGCCCCCACCAAGCGCAAGGACGCTGTCTTCTTATCTACAAGAGCAGTCGCCACCCGCACAAAGGAGGAGCCAATATCAAGCGCTGTAATGATCTGTTCTCTGGCCACGCTGTTAGGTTAAAAAGTAAAGACAAAAGGTCAAAAACCGCATTCTTGGCGCCGTATCGTTTGGTGGGGAAGGTGTTAGAGACGGCTCAGTATGCGCTCTTCTGTTTCTTCCATGTGTGCAGCCGCCTCTTCCGTATCGTGAGTAAAACCTTCGAGGTGCAATATACCATGAACGGTCAGTCTCTGCACCCAGCGGAGGGCGGAAAGAGTGTGTTCCTGTGCTTCTTTTTCTATGACAGGGAGACACAGTAGGATTTCCCGGTCCTGAACAAACGAGAGGACATTCGTAGGTCCTGTTTTGTGCCGGTAGCGCTCATTAAGCTCTGCACTTTTTTCGGCGTGTATAAAAACAATCGTCACGGATTCCAGGCGCCGCCCCAGCGCATCTTCAACAACTCCAAAAAGCGCCTCTCCATCAAGGGAGGGCGCTGGCTCGCGTGTTTCGTTAACTATACGTACGTGTCTCCCCATTATCCTTTGAGTGCACGCTCAACTTCCTCTTTGACCTTGTTTCCGTCAGCGCGTCCTTTCATGCGAGCCATTGCCGCTCCCATAACTTTTCCCATGTCCTGCAGTCCGCTCGCGCCTGTCTCTGTAATGACGCTCCCCACCTCCGCTCGCACCTCCTCCGCGCTCATTTGTTCGGGCAAATACCCCTCTATCACCGCAAGTTCAGCCTTCTCTTGCTCTGCTTGCTCAGATCGCCCCGCCTTCTCGTATTCATACATAGCGTCTTTGCGCTTCTTCGCCTCGGTGAAAAGCACCTCCAGCACCTCCTCGTCTGAAAGCCCCTCCTCTTTTTTCCCTTTTTCTATCTCCTTATTCTGTATAGCACCCTTCAAAAGCGCGAGTGTATCCTTGCGCTGGGTGTCGCCCGCCTTGAACGCCTCTTTAAAGTTTTGAAGAATTTGTTCTTTAAGCGGCATAACATTACTCCCGTATTTTTGAGAGGTCAATTTTTTCCC
>CAZPCT010000024.1:0-6227 GCA_964585325.1 uncultured Candidatus Saccharibacteria bacterium | reverse complement strand
TGTAATTACCTAGACTATGTCACACAACACACCGCAGGACGTATCCGCGCCAACTACGGCGCAACCCATTACCCGCATTGAGCAGCTTCTGAGTACGGAGCAGATTGGACGGGTGAATGCTTCGTATACCGACAACGCCATCCGTATGATGAAAAAGCGTTATCTGCAGCCGCGGGAAGATGGCACACAAGAGACGCCTGCTGAGATGATGTTTCGTATTGCGCGCGCAACAGCGGAGGTAGAGCTTGGCTATGGCGCTTCTGTTGAACAGGTCAACGACCATCTTCGTTCCTTTTTTGAAGTCATGGCTCGCAAAGAGTTTACGCCCGCGGGACGTACAGTCACGAACGCAGGAGCACGAACGGCAGTGGTGGCAAATTGTATTGTGCTCAAAGTTGAGGACACCATGGACTCCATTTTCCAGACGCTGAAAGAGGCAGCTCTCTTGCAGCAGGCCGGCTCAGGTATTGGATTTGACTTTTCTTTTCTTCGCCCCGCCATGTCTCTTACCAAAAGAACGCAAGGAGAAGCATCGGGACCCATTGAGTTTCTTAAAATCTATGATACGGCGTTTGGTATTATAAAGCAGCAGAAACGGCACGGAGCGAACATGGCAATGATGTCCATCCATCACCCTGATGTTATTGATTTTATTCGTGTTAAAGAGGTAGAGGGAGATGTGCGCAATTTTAATATTTCCGTTCAGCTCACTGATGCTTTTATGGAGGCCGTGCTGAACCACCCAGACGAGCAATGGATGTGCGACTGGAAAGGTAAGAAAATGAAGCCACAAAAGGTGCTGAGAGCCCCAAATGGCTCTGTTATTGGTGCGGAATCTATTGACATTACTACGCGCGAACTTTTTGACATGATCGTGGACTGTGCGTGGCAGAATGGAGAGCCGGGCATTTTCTTTATTGACGAAGTCAACCGAGTGTCCAATCCGCTTCCGGGACTGGGCGCTATCACATGTACGAATCCGTGCGGTGAGCAGCCGCTTCATCCCAACGACAACTGCAACCTCGGCTCAATTAATTTGGCGGCATTTGTTAAAGATGGAACTGTTGAGTGGGACAGACTTGCGGAGGTCACGAAGCGAGCGGTGCGCATACAGGACAATGTTATTGATCTGTTTGACTTTCCGGTTGAAAGCATTACGGAGCTTGCGCAAAAGAACCGCAGAATTGGGCTTGGGGTTATGGGATGGGCTGACATGCTCTATCAGTTGGGCGTCCCGTACGACTCGGCGGAAGGCGTAGCGTTGGCCGAACGGGTTATGGAAACGGTCAACACGGCGGCTCACCATATGTCACAAGAGTTGGCGGGTGAAAAAGGGGAGTTTCCCAACATCCACCTCTCCGTATACGGAGAGGAATATGGAGGGGAGAAGGTGCCTATGCGCAACGCAGCACTCACGACTATTGCACCTACCGGGTCAATCTCCATGATGTATGACTGCTCAAGTGGTATTGAGCCTAATTTTGCCCTTACCTATATCAAGCAGGATAAGGACGCCGTTAAATATCACTACTTCAACAGGCACTTCAAGAAGGCGCTTGATGCCCTGAATTTTTCCGCGGAGCGTATGGAAGAAATTAAACAAGAGCTTCTTGAAAAAGGAAGTATCAAGGATATTAACGGTATTCCAGACGAACTAAAGCGGGTCTATGTGGTTTCCATGGATATTATGCCGGAAGACCACATGAAAATGCAGGCCGCGTTCCAGAAGTATACAGATAACTCCATCTCAAAGACGATTAACTATCCCAACAGTGCCACCAGAGAGGATGTTGCTCGTGGATACATTTCTGCATGGAAACTAGGCTGTCTTTCCTGCACCGTCTACCGTGACGGATCACGTGAGGTTCAGATTCTCAACGTGGGCAAAGAAGATAAAGTTAAATCTATTCTCTCGTTAGGGAAAAAGGGGGTGGTAGAGGAGGAGGCGGCAGCTGACGGTGAGGGGAAGGACACAGCAGAACACACAGAGGAGCCACGTTCAACAGATGCCCATTCAGCCACAAACGGCATAAAAGCAAAAAAACGGCCATCCGTCATGGCGGGTAAGACGTACCGCATGAAAACAGGATATGGCAGCCTCTTTATTACCATCAATGACGATGACGCGGGCCGCCCGTTTGAGGTGTTTGCGGCCATAGGAAAAACAGGTGGGTACATGCAGGAGCAGTCAGAAGGTATGTGCCGCATGATATCCATCTCTTTGCGCGCCGGCGTGAGCGTTTCAGAGATCATTGATCAGCTTAAAGGCATAAGAGGACCGCAGCCAGCATTCACGGAACATGGCACTATTTATTCGTTGCCAGACGCCATTGCCCGTGTGCTGGAAATACACATAAGAGACACAGAAGAACCCGCACCACAAAGTCAGTCACACGGGAAGCTTAGTGCGGAAGAAGGGGCGGACCCCCACACGGAACCCGCGCTTGTAGCTACACAAGAGGCGCTTATACCGGAAGGCAAGTCCATAGCTGATATGGGCCATTCTCCAATGTGTCCTGAATGTGGCGAGATGCTTCAAATGGCCGAAGGGTGTGTGAGTTGCCGGCTCTGCGGCTTTAGCCGCTGTTCGTAACTAGTGCGCGAGAGGAAGCGTCGGGCGTTGCCCGCGCTTTTAGTTTCAAGACAGCAACATGCTTATTGTGGTGACCGGTAACGGCAAAGGGAAGACGACGTCTGCTTTAGGTCAGGCGCTACGCGCCGTAGGGGAACGCAAGAGGGTGGTGATGATACAGTTCATCAAGGGCCCGTGGGTGAGCGGAGAAGACAAAAGTGTTGAGCGGCTGAAACCTGACTTTGAGATTATAAAAGGTGGCAAAGGATTTGTGGGGATTCAGGGGGACTCATTGCCTCGGCAGGAACATGAACAAGCCGCTGGCGAGACGTGGGAGAAAGTGAAGCGAGCTATTGAGGACAAAGAATACGATCTGGTCATTGCGGACGAGCTCAATGTAGCTCTTCATCTTGATCTTTTGGAGGCGGCGCCTGTGTGCGCCTTTTTAAAAAAGCATAAAGATGAGCTGGACATCATGGTGACGGGACGGTACGCCAAAAATGAGATGTTGGAATTGGCAGACCTGGTTTCGGAGGTTAAAGAAATAAAACACCCCTTCAACAAGGGGGAGGTGGCCCGTAGGGGCGTGGAATATTAAACAACCCTCTCGTTCTGGCTCTCACCCGTCTTGTGGGGTTGAGATGTTTCTGGCTGTTCTGGGTCTTCACGGCGGATGAAGAAGTAGTCTATGACAAAGAGTAGAATGACGAGCGCAAGGCCGATGATCCAGGGGCGTACGCGCTCAAAATAGGGCCTTATCAGCTCCCCGCCAATTGCGCCGCCTGCCGCCCAAGGAATGAAAACCAGCAGGGTGACCAGGACGTAGCGCCAGAAGTTAACCCGCACCATCCCAAATATGAATGAAGGTACGACGGTGCGTGCGGCTATAAGATGCCACAGGTTCATCTTCTCTTTCATTTTTTCTATCTTTGCGTCCAGGTTATTCCCTCCCTTAAAAAGCTCAATAATGCTCTGCTTGGCGTAATAGCCTGCCCCATATTCAAGAATGCCCGCCAGTGTCCAGCCCACGAGGGCGACAGAGCCCGCAACCCATGGCCCCCAAATAAACGTAGCGGTTACCACAACGGGAATAGTGGTGAAGGAGGGGATAAAGATGGCCATTGCGGTAATGATGAAGTACGCAAAAAGCCCGTAGGGGCTGCGTGCGATGTCCACAAACTCAGGATTGAACGTGGCTCCTACAAAAAAACTGACTACAAAAAACCCCACAAAGACAAGCGCCACCGTATGACGCACTATCTGCAAGGCTTTTTGTTTGGTGATGGGCATTGTGCTACGCGCTGACTCTTCGGACGTATTCGCCCGTCTGGGTATTTATCTCTATGTCGTCACCCGTCTCCACAAACATGGGGGTCTTTATGCGGGCTCCCGTTTCCATCACAACCTCCTTTGTCCCGCCCTGTGCCGTGTCCCCCTTCGTGTTGGGAGGAGCTTGTTCTACTTTGAGCGTCACCTTGATAGGCAGTTCCACGCGGATGGCCTCGTCATCTATATGCATAATCTGGACAGGCAAGTCTTTGGTGAGATATCCCGCCTCTTCGCCCAAGACGTCTTCAGCAAAGCCAACCTTCTCTCCGTTTGGGTAGACAAAAAAGAACTCGTCTCTGGTGCGGTACATAAACGTTGCTTCTTTGTGTCGCACGTCCGGCTCAACAAAGCGGTCAGCCGGCTGGAACGTTCTCTCCAGAACTTTGCCGGTCTTGATATGTTTGAGTTTTGCTGAGAGGGTAGAGCCGCGACGCGCTATTTTCTGATGGTGAGCTTCAAGAACTTTGTACGGTTCTCCGTCCAGCTCTATTGCGACGCCGGGTCTCAGTTCATTCATTGAAAGCATATGTTTTCTTTGAGAGAGACACCCATTCGCCCGCTTCGGCCCTGCAGGGGCTCAATAGGGGTTTCTCCCTCAACACTTCCTCTTCCTTGGAGTCGCTCAGTCGGGCAAAGCCCTTCTTCCTCGCGACCCTTGGGTTTGTGATATTCTGGAAATAAAAGACACCCTTATGTTACGGTGTCCGTAAAGGATTATAGCGCTACGTTATGGCCTCGTCAAAAGCATTTTTAGTGCTCGCGCTTGGGTTTGTTGCTGGTGTTACAGTGGCCCACTTCTTCTTTTCTCTTACCGTGCTTGCCGCTCTTTGTGGACTGGCCGTCGTTTTTCTCACGTTTGCGGGAAAACAGAGCGCGGTAGTGTTGGGAGGAGCCCTTCTTGTGTGTGGTCTCATTTTTGGATATGTGCGGGCGAACCTTCCTTCTCCATCACTTCCTGAGTCTGCGGTTCTTTTTTCAGAAGCGCAGGGATTTCTTCAGGAACGGATAGAACAAAGTGTCGGTGGGGTGCCTCAGGCAATGTTTTCGGCAATGGTTCTTGGATACAAGGAAGATCTTTCAGAGAACGCAAAAGAGGTGCTTAACGCGACGGGGACGCGGCATGTTGTGGCTATCTCGGGCCTGCATATGACGATTGTTGGCGTTATCATATTCAAAACGCTTATTTGGCTGGGTCTTTGGCGCCGGCACGCAATTCCCGTAACGCTGCTTGTGCTTGCTTTGTACGTATTGTTGGTTGGCGCGCCCCCCTCCGCAATCCGAGCCGGTCTTATGGCGGGGCTCTATTTGGGAGCAGGGTACGGGGGGCGCCTTACTCACCCGTGGCGTCTTCTGCTTATTGCGGCGGTCCTCATGCTCCTTTTTCAACCCGGACTTTTGTTTGAGATAAGTTTCCAACTCTCTTTTGCCGCGGTTTTAGGCATTATCTTTTTCAAACCCTTTTTTGACCAGCTCTTTGCGTGGTTGCCGTATGAAGGGGTGCGGGACTTGGTCAGTGTGAGCTCCGCGGCGCAACTCACCACGTGGCCTCTTATCGCTCATACGTTTGAGCAGATATCATTTATAAGTCCTGTTGCCAACCTTGTCGCTGTGCCGTTACTTCCGCTTGTGATGATGTTGGGTGTGGCTTTCATGGCGACGGCGTGGGCGGGTGCGTCTCTCGCCCAGGTGTTTATCTGGCCTGCCTGGATCTTGCTCAAGGTAATATATTTTCTTCTGGAATATGTGGCGGGGATTCCGTACAGCGCGGTAACAGGTTCGAGGGTGGGTATATACCTTGTGGTATTCTATTATGTGGCTATTTTGTATGGGTACCAGAGAGTAAAAAAGATGTATGCGGATACAGTATAAAAAAACAGTACTTGTAGTCCTTCTCCTTACACTCTCTGTTGTTGCCTACAGCGTCTACAGCGCGGAGAGGGCAGCGGGATTGATTGCTTTTTTAGACGTGGGACAGGGAGACTCTGTCTTCATTTCGTTACCAGGCGGCACGCAGGTGCTTATTGACGGCGGGCCCACAGACGCAGTTATGGAAAAGCTAGGCACATACATGCCGTTTCACGACAGGACGCTTGAGCTTGTTGTGTTGACACATCCGCACAGCGATCATGTTAGGGGGCTTAATGGCGTGCTCGGCGCCTACCACGTAAAAGAGGTGCTCCTTACAGGCGTCACGCATGAGTCGCGCACGTATCAGGAATTTTTTACGGAACATCTGGAAAAGGAGGGTGCCCGGCTCCATATCGCACAGGCGGGGGACACAATCTGGGTTGGTGACGTTCCTCTTGCACAGGTACTGAGTCCCCGG
>CAZPCT010000023.1:0-15047 GCA_964585325.1 uncultured Candidatus Saccharibacteria bacterium | reverse complement strand
TTAGTTGTCTAAGCGCTCGACGACCATTTGCCAATTGACCACGTTCCAAAAAGCATCTATATACTCAGGCCGCCTGTTTTGATACTTCAGATAATAGGCATGTTCCCATACATCAAGCCCCAATATGGGAGTGTGCCCATTCATGAGTGGGCTGTCCTGATTGGGCATGCCGTAAAGATCCAAGTTCCCGTTCGTATTTACCACGAGCCACACCCAACCTGAGCCAAACACGCCCGTGGCTGCGCCCGCAAAAGCCTCTTTAAACCCGTCAAAGCTTTCAAATTTGCTGTTGATGGCGTCTTTCACCTCGCCTTCGGGGTTGCCGCCGCCGTTTGGTTTCAGCGTTCTCCAAAAAAGCGAATGGTTGTAATGCCCACCCCCATTGTTCCGTACCGCAGTGCGAACGTCTTCTGGTATACCGTCAAGGTCCCGCAAAAGTTCTTCAAGAGATCGCTCGGCAAGTTCGTCCGTGCCCTCAAGCGCCGCGTTCAATTTATCCACGTACCCTTGGTGATGCTTGGTATGGTGAACCTTCATAGTTTGCGCGTCTATGTATGGCTCTAATGCATCATACTCGTACGGCAACTGTGGTAGTTCGTGTTTCATATTTTTATACTCTTAGTGATTATAGTATGACCTAAAAACGGGGCCTTGGCCCCAGCAGTTCACCCACAGAGAATCAGTTGCAGTGTAGATGGAACATAGCATCATCCAGATAGCTTGGCAATCCGCAAGCCAATAAGCCTAATCTCTTTCTGTGCAGGATTTTCACGCTTATCCAGAAACGGCGCAAGGAGGCGGTTAGCCTCAAATAATAAGTGTTTCTGGCTCTGTGCCGTGCTCTTACAGGTGTATGAGCGGTCTTTGGTTGCAAAATCAGCAAAGCGCACGGTGAGCGTAATGGTACGGAACCCCGTAAAATCTTTTTGCCTCATGCGGGTAATAATCTCTTGTGCCATATACTCAAGCACATTCCCAAGCCGCCGGGCGTCCAGTGTGTCCTGTTCAAACGTGTGATGTTTTCCTATAGACTGCACCCCCCGCTCTTCTACAAGCGGTGTTTCGTCCACACCCCGCAGCGTTCTGTACAAGGTGCGCCCCCACACGCCAAAAAGTTGCTCAAGCTCCGGTTCTGAAAAATCACGTGCTTCCGCCACAGTTCGCATTCCTTCCTTCTCTAAAACCGTAGCTGACTTAGGGCCCACGCCCGGGATCACCCGCACGCTCATGGGAGACAAAAAAGCCCCGGCTCGTTTTTGAGTAACCACCGTAAGGCCATCTGGTTTTTGAATGTCTGAAGCGATTTTAGCCACAAGTTTATTTGGCCCTATACCAACGGAGCAGGTGAGTTTTTCCGTCTTAAAAATATCCCGCTTGATCTGCGCCGCTGTTTTTTGCGCCTCTTTCCAGGAACCGGTATGGCTAAGGTCAAGATACGCCTCGTCTACGCTCGCTTGCTCTACAACGGGCGCGTACTGCCGGACAACCTTCATAACCTGCCCGGAGACCGTGCTGTACTTGCCGTGCGAGCCCCTAAGAAAGACTGTCTCCTCACCTCCGCGCTGCTTCGCCGCTTCCGCGTACTTCCACGCTGTTGAAATGGGTAGCGCGGAACGTATGCCAAATTCGCGGGCCTTATAGTTGGCGGTGGAAACCACCCCCCTGCCGCTGCCGCCCTGCGGATCCGCGCCAATGACAATGGGTCGTCCGGCAAGCCATGGCCGGTCACGTTCTTCAACAGCAGCAAAAAACGCATCCAAGTCTAGATGGGCAATGATTCTCATGAATGTAGTATAGCCTATTGCGTATACAGTATTGAGTATAAATAAAAATCTGCCCACAAGGCAGTAGACCGAATGCTAGATACTGATTACGTTCCTTCTTTTATAAACGTATCAAGATTGCGGGTGTGTTCTTTGTTGGCATACAAAAACAGGAGTGTGGCACCCGCGCCAATAACGTAACTTATGTTAAACACGTGCCCGCTCGCCACAAACGCAACAAGTGTGAGTACAACCATGACCACGGCGCGCGAAAGGTTATAGAGAACCTCTCTGGAGACTATAAACACTCCGGGTACATGGGTGGCCTGAGCGAGCTTGTAGTACTGCGTGGACCAGGGAATAATGAGTCCGCTGTAGTTGAGCCCGCCGGCTATATTGCTTAGCGCAACGCCTGCAGGGCGCAGAATAAATAGCCTGGTAACCCACAGAATCGTTCCTATAACAACACTCACAGTAATGACTGTTCGCCTTTTGCCACGGTCGGTGAGCACACCCATTCCATAGGTAGTAACGACACCCGCAAGCAGGGAAAGAGAAATGATACCGCCAAACTGTTCTAGGCTTCCCAGCGTGAGAAATATGAACAGGGGCCACACGTCCATGCCCATACTCTTTTCTACCGCGTAGCCGGCGGCGGAGAAGTTAAACGGCCGGATACTTTTGTTTTTTATGTGTCCCCAAATAACACGGGCGTTAAGGTGTTCGGGTGAACGGCGTGGGGGAAAGAAGAACAAAGGAAGCACAGAGGCCACAAGGATGAGAGAGGCGATAATGAATACAGCGTTAAAGCTGAAAAGTGCAATGAGGACACCCCCCATAAATGGTGCCCCAAATTTGGTGAGGGAAGACATGGAAAAGCGCAACCCTACCTCTTTGCCCAGGTCACGTTCGTCAGACGCGCCGGAAAAGTCTAAATTATACCCCACGTTTATCATGATATTAGCTACGGCAGCAATTGCGGGCAGGGCGAAAAAAAGCCACGGGGCGGCGGGAAGAAATGAGAAGCCGTAGTAAAAGATGACGCGAAACGGTATACCCGTAAGCATCATGGCCTTGTCAGACAGACGCCTGAGAACGGGCAGTAAGGCAAAAGAAAAAAACACGAAGGCCACAGAGAGCACGGCGAAAAAGAGAAAGATCTCCCACAGCTCATACCCAATCTTCCACAGATAAATAGGTATAAAAATACCAATAAGCCCTTCAACGAACGTGAGAAGAGAGCTTGTTAGATAAAGAGACGTGACCTCTTTGTTTTTAAAAAGAAAAAAGTGGTGCCTGTCCTCGGGGTGATACGACATGAGCTAGTGTGCTGGCAATTTCTGATTACCCTAATTCCTCATTGACTTAAAAACATGAACGGAGGCGGTCTATGTTCTTCTTGTCTGGACCGTGTCCGTCAAAGCCGGGCGTCTCTAGTATCCATGGAATGGCGTGAAGCCGCTTCTCTGCGGTCAGATTGGCAAAGCCATCTTTACCAATCTCTCCCTCCCCAATGTTTTCGTGCCTGTCGTGCCGGGAATCAAACGCAGTGGCTGAGTCGTTGGCGTGAATGAACGAGAGTCTGTCTAACCCTATCTGTTTTTCCCAGGTGTTAAAAAACTTTTTTACTTCCTGCGTGCTTCCATACTCTATTATACCCGATTCAAAGCCGTGCGCAGTGTCAAAACAGGCAGATACCCGCTTGTGCCACTTAACCGCCTTGAAAATGGCCGCCATATCATCAACGCCGCCAAGGCGGTGACCACCCCCTGCGGTGTTTTCCATAATAAGCTTTGCCGTTCCTGGCACCTTTTTTAAAATGCTCTCTATCCCCTCTGCAACATATTTAACCGCTTTCTCTTCCGCCATGCCCTTGCCAGAGCCGATGTGAAAAATAAGTCCCTCCGCTCCTATCGTATCGGCTATATGAAGATGTTGGGCAAGGTTTACTACGGACTTCTTGCGCAGATCAGGTATGGGACTGGCTATATTCGCAAGATATGACGCGTGCAATACCACGGGGCCCATGCCACTTTTTTCAAGCTCACTCTTAAACAGCGCTACACCTTCTGCGCTAGGCATGCGGGTTGTCCATTGGCGTGGTGAAGAGCCAAATATCTGAAAACACTCAGCACCAATGCGCTGAGCATTCTCTATAGCCATATGAAGTCCGCCCGCGACGGACACGTGCCCGCCAATACGTGGACCTGCCTGCGCAGACAAGCGCTTAGTAGCCATACGGGTCCCCTTGCCCGGGTTGGCTGGAGTTTGTCCCACTGGAACCGCTTAGTTCACTTACCGTGCCCTGAAACAAAATTATGTCGGTTTCAAACGCGAGTGTCACCGTAGCCGCTGAACCCGCCTGCACCACGGTATTCACCTGCTGTGTAGAAATGACTTGCGCGCATACCTCTCCTGTCCGCTCCTGCACAATATTGAGCCGAATATTCCCCTGGCCCGACTGTTCAACCTTCCAGTTCACGCACGCGTCATTTCTCTGTAAAGACGCATCAAGGCGGAGGATGCCGCCTTGATAAGAAAGTGTTACTGGTCCCGCCGGCGTCTGAAACGCGCCGCCGCCTGAGTCTCCGCTGTCGCCACCCGTCCCTGGGCGTACAGAGCCATCTTCTGTAAAGACGGTGCCGTCAGGCGTCCTGCACTGGCGTGGAAAGGATTCCATAACCGGATATCCTGCCGCCACGCACTCTTCAAAACTAGCTATACCAAAACCTTCGTTTGAGAGCTCCTGCTCTTCGTCACCGCCGTTCATCGCGGACAGTCCCCAGATGACCAGCACAAGCGCGACAATGACCACCAAAAGTCCTATTAACAGTTTGACTATTTTTTGTGTGTCCATATGTGTTTGTTTAATAAACCGCCCCAGCGCAGCTCTTTCTTCTCTTGTTGTAACAGAAAACACCCCCGGGCGCAAAACCTTTATTTTGCCGCCGACTCAGTCGTTGTTGTGACGGTGAATCATAACGCCATGGGCCAGCCAGATGGCTATGACTAAAAAGAGCAGCGCGTTGACGTACAGCTCACCCTGCGTGAACTGTCCAACCGAGCCACTGTCTCCAACCACCCAGGCGCTGATAAGCTGCACCACACCTATGAGCCCAACAAGAATGCTGAGCAGGTGAAATACGTGAGATTTCTTTGCCATATACTTATTCTACACCACTTCTGAAACAACTTCATCCACCTGGGGTGGTGGGCTATTGGAGGATGTTAGAACGTGTTTAAGAAACGACTTCTATTTTATTTCTTGAGAACTTCTTTTAACTTCTCTAGAGCAATTTTCCTCATACTGAAGGAGTTCTTTTCTTCAGCAGAGAGTTCACCAAAGGTTTTTGAATATCCTTCAGGTTGAAAGATTGGATCCCAACCAAATCCCTCTCCTCGCGGAGAAACTATCGTCCCTTTAATCTTACCCTCAAAGAAAGAAATCTCTCCAGATGAATCAGCGTAGCCAATGATTGTCTTGGCTTCAGCATTAAAGTTCTCAAACGCTTCAGCTATTCTATAGAGTCCATCGTTCCCAATTGTTTTCATAAACCACTTTATCAGAGGACCAGGTAAACCATTCAGTCCGACAAAATAGAGAGAAGTATCCTCTACAATTAATTCCCCTGTGTGATGTTTCCTGGCTTCTTCCAATTTTGCCTTGATGATTTCGTGAGCATCCAAGCTCTGCATTTCAGGCAAATCAATATCTAAGGCTTCTACGTCTTCTAAGATGCCTTGCACTTCAGCAAGTTTTCCTTCATTGCCTGTAATAAAGTAGAGAGACATATTTTTAGTGCGGTCAGTTACTGAAGGATGTTAGAACCCTTCCGTGGCCACAATGTTGCGGGCCAGGACCAGCTGAGCAGGGCAAGCGCTCCAGACAAGATAGCGATGTCACGCACAGTGACGGGATCAATACCAGCCACTGCAAGCACCGTTATCATGTGCAGCGCGGCAAGCAGTGCTCCCAGCCACGTCATCCACTGGCGCACACTGAAAAGCAGAAGTGCGCCAATCACAAGGTCAAACACGCCGTTCATCTGCATAGTCTGCTCTGGTGTAGAGATGAGATACTCCCGCATCCAGGGGCGGATAAAGCCAGACCATCCTACCGGGTCCTGCAAAATAAGAATGCCTATCCACAAAAATGTGATGGCAATACCAACACGGATGATGTGCATTGGGTTGGGACGAGGAAATATCATATAATTCTCTAATTAACCTAATTACTACGTGACCTAAATGACCCGGGGTACGAGCTCGGCCGTGAACGCTATAAAGCCCATAACAAACGTTATGATGGCAGACATAAGGCACCAGACGCACCAGTACCGTATCACCCGCCACATTAAAAATACAAATACAAGTGACGTAAAGACCGCCGCCGTTATAGCGGCCATCTCTGCGGCATATATCACCATAACAGGGCCTGTCTGCAAAAAGAGAAGGGCTGTTAGAACAGCTGAAGCAACGTAAAAGAGAAACCCCATCACGTCATTGTGCACCCCCAGAAAGAGTGCGTTGTATTTTGAGAGCAAGACGTTTGAGTGTACGACGTCCCCCTCTTTACGGCGCTCCTCAATTGCTCGCCGCAACCCAATAAGGTGAATGGTTTCCGCAATACCAATACACGAGAGCGTAAAAAGGAGCGCAAACGAGGTCATTGGGTTGCAGGCATTACACCCATGCCGTCACGATAAGCGCCATAACAATAAGCTCAACAAGAATGTACCCGCTGTCTATGAACCATAGCGTGACGGCATTTTTCTTCATGCCATACGCGTAGTTCCGGGCCATCACTGTGCCCACAAAGCCGAGCCAGAGCCAAATAGCTCCCGTGAGCGCCATACCTGAAGACGTAACATCGTACATTGCCAGAACATGACTCAGTACCGCTGCCATAACGAACGCGGCAATAAACGAAATAAGATAGGGAACCCTCGGGTGCTTCATTTCCATGTCACCCCCCTTCAGCTCCATGGCCTTGATCCATGGCTTCTTGAACACGAACCCGTACCAGACAAACCCTAGAACAAAACTTGATATGGCGGCCACCAAGACCGCAAGGTAATTGATATCTATTGGCACATACTAGTGTTATTAGTTTAAATCAAGAACACGCGTGCTTCTCTCCCCATTATACTCTCCTCTCAGTATAAGTGCACAGTCTAACTACTGAAAGCGTTCCGCGTAACTCCTTGCCTCTAATACTTCCTCAACAGTAAGCTCCGCCCCAATCTCTCCCGAAGACATTAAGCGTCCCCTGTCCGGTACGTGACCAAGGCCAAGTTGATGACCTATCTCATGGGCAAATGTACGAAAATCAAATGTTGTTACCACCTCCGCTACCGTTATTGTATCAAGTCCACCGTACGCAACACCGTTTACAGAGCCGGGAATGTGGCGGGAAAGAATGACGTTCACGACTCCTTCTTCATACTCGGGTAGTTGTCTAAACACGGTGGGATCAAGAAACGAAGAAAAAATCTCGTTGTCTGTCATCGTACGTTCCTGTACCTGTACCACCTCAAGTGTAATGGCTCCTTGGGCCCAAATATGTGAGGCGTTTGTCACCAAGCGCTCAACGTCATCTGTGTTCCGGCGTGCCCCCAGCTCTCCCTCAGACCGCAGTAGAATAATATTAAGCGGTACGGTGAGCTCCTCTGCGTCAACCTTGCTCTCCATCTTCTCTTGTTCAATGCCCGCGGGCGTCTCTCTAAAACGGAAAAGATCGTGCCCGCCCGAAAGCCAGACCATCCCAGCAATAAGCACAAGGCCAATAACGACCCTGGCAATGTCTGAAACAAAAGAGTGCTCAGGCGGCTTATCCGCGCCGTCTTTCCAATCACTGCTAAATTGCGGGTAGTCTTCTTTGTGCATGGTGCCCACTATACCACGCCGCGCGTTGCGTTTACGCTTCTTCGTTTTCAGGCCCGCCAGCAGGCGGTGAAGGCATAGGAAGCCGTCCCATAATGCGCTCCATCACCTGGCTTGTCACAATGGCAATGGCGAGGAGGCCAACGTAGATGCCGAGTATCACAGAAAAAGAGGCCGGGGAGGCATTTAAAAAACCAAGAATAGCGGCCGAATACCAAGAAACCATAGAAATAGCACCCATCGCGAACGCCGCTTTCCGCGCTCTTCGCATGGAACCTGCCACGGACTCTTCCCACTTCCCAAATGTCATGGTGACCAATTTGGGCGCTACATAGAGATTAAGAAATGCACCGTTAACCAGAATAACGCCCACCACAATCATTTTTACCAGAAACTTTGCCGACTCATTAAGGTAGGACGTAGCGGGGAGATACATGCCCAAGCCCGAAAGAATCGCAAGCGCGAGCCCAAACCAGATAACCTGCGAAAGAGTGCGCAAAACGCTCGCCTCTGTTTGAGAAATGCGAAAGTCTTTCAGAAACTTGAAGAACATAATATCTGATATGGTCGCTCCCCCCAGACCAAACGCAAAGCCCAGCAGGTGCAGCCCTAGAAAGAGCATCTTGTGCTCCGCAAGAAGCGCTATAAAACCGTACTCAGAGCCCAGGAGCGTGGCGGAGAAAATAAGGGTGCAGAGACCCGCTGAAATGAGGCACCACGTGCACCACTGTTTAAGCGCGAACGCCTGGATAAACGTAAGATATATAGAAAAAAGAAACGCAATAAGGGAAACAATCAAAAGCCCCAGAAACACTATAGGCAGGGCAAGTTCAGGACGCAGAACAAGCGTGATGTATGAAAATGCCACAAGCGCGTAATAGAGCATCCCCATATACTCAAGGGGAATACCTAAAAAACGGGAGTAGTCAGAGTGAATGACTGTGTCGCATGAGTGGCCAATGGGGCAGACAAGTGGTTGAAAGCTTGCCTTCTTGTGCCGAATGTAGGTGGCAATACTAAAACCAAAAAGCGCCAGAAGCGCCGCAAGTATGTAAAACAAACCAGAACCTCCCGTCAGCATTTCTATGTGTTCTTACGCGCTTTTCGGTAACCTAGCCAGATGAGTACTACAAGGACCACACCCAGAATGATAAACCTGAGCACTTCGTCCATGTTGGACCAGTAGCCCGTGGCCCCAATAATGAACGAGAGGACGCCTCCAAACGTCAGCCCACTTGAGACGGCTGCCGAACCCGCAATCATCTGTCCCGCCACAAGCGCGATGAATCCAGCAACTACCCAGACAATGAAGGCGTTGCGGCGGTACACCTCGTTCGCGTCTTCAAATGCCTGCCTGCAGGTATACGTTGCGTCACAGTACGGTTCCGTGGTTGCCAGTGAAGGTACGCGGGCTGGCTCAAAACGGGTGTCAGTCACCTCTCCTGGGGTGAGCCATTTGCCGCCGTCCGTCTCACACTGTTCTTGCGTCTGCGGCACTGCTTCCTCCTGCGGGCAAAAGTCGTCAAACTGCGGGCTGGGATAAAACGTATTAAGCCCCATATGGACGAACAAATTAAAGACCACAACAATGGCGAGTGCGAGTGCCACCGTTTTCACAGTTGAAAGCCAGTCTATGTGCATGACACAAGTATAACAAAAAAAGCCCAGTTACGGGAGATGGATGAAGGGCGCCCCGTGGGGGCGCCCCTGAATGCCTCAAGTCTTCTTGTTCCTGAGTTAACTGTTTTGACGGCCGGGGCCGCTTTGCCCGGCCGTGACGGAGGCGACGCGCTAGCTCCAGAACTCCGCCTGCATTATCGGGCTGGCTTAGTGCCGAAGAAGCCCAGGGGAAGTCGACCAGACGCCCTGGTGGCCGCAGACACCTTACCAGCCCGTACTCTGATGGGGCCGAATCAAGCGGAAACGAATTACACGTTGTCGCGAGTTCTTCGATTCAGCGCTGTCATCAGCCCCATTCATATAACGGCGGACAGTGTCCTTAGGGAAGGGTATTGTACGTCAACCATGTGCACACCCTTTTTGCCGGCACCTTCCGGGTAGCCATGTAGCGGACAGTGGGTCTCCCCAGGCGCGGACAGCGGTGCCCGTGACACCATGCCGATCAGGCAGTGGTGAGTGGTTCTGGCTCTACCTGGCCAGCGATTCCGCCGTATGAAGAAAAGCGGCGGGAATTGCAGGAAACACACGGAGCACGACTCAGAGGAAGACCATGCCCAGCTGTTACTCCTGAATCCCCGCCTACGCCGCAAAGTCAGCGGAGCCGACACTCCGCCTTGTCAGAGGGTAATGAGCCCTCAAGACCTCCGGCGCACGGTGAAGTTGGATAGGGTACAAAATCTTAGCCGGGCGAGTTCCATATCCTCCGCAAGGAAATTCTAGCGGGGACACCTTTTAGAGGTAGCGGGTCGCTCGCCCGGCGCACTTACTCTTGTTGTACCATTGCGTCCCGCAATGCGCAATATTCGCACTCAAGGGCATCACATCGTTTGGGCCAAAACGCGAGTGAGACTATTTCTTCTGCCACCCGACGCACACCTTCTTCAAGCGCGTCAATATCTTCTTTTGATATAGGGAGTGTCTCTTTTTTGTATTTACCCGCTCCGTTGGGTTCCACAAAGTCTATGGTGCCCCCGGTCGCGTGGTACTGTGTCTCTTCATCACGGCGAAGCAGGAGCGCGTAAAACACCAACTGCCGCCAATAGTTCCCATTGGAACCTTTTGTGTTGCCTAGTATTGCGTTTTTTGACCGGGGCAAGGCCGTCTTGTAGTCCACTACGGTGACCGCACCGCCATCCAACAACTCAACCTTGTCTATCTCCCCCCTTAAGACAACATCACTCTCAAACGGCACCACCAGCCTCAGTGGTGTAATGATGTCTGTGTGCCATGCTCCCTTGTAGTGCCCAACATACCCCGCAAGTGCGCTACTCCCACGGCGTGTCAGTTCTTGTATCTCATCTTCCCGCAACGGTAGATCCGCAAGCGATTTTTTAAAGAGGGAGACCAGGCCGTCGGGCCCGGGATCTGTACCACCCGAAAGTGAGGTGAAGTACGCTTCAAGCGCGTCGTGCACAGCCGTGCCATAGCGCATATGCAAGGAAACTGCCTGTGGTATGCGCAATAGGCTTACGTAAAAATACTTCCATGGACACTCCAGATAATTGTTAAGCGCAGTGGGCGAGAGGCCTCGTTCGCGGAATAACGCACGAACAAATTCCTCGTCCTTTATTGAGACCATGTGCGTAGACGGCGCTGCACTTTTTCGTGACGTCTGTGCGTACGCCTTTTCGTAGTCTCCTGTATCTGTTGTAGAAATAAGCCCTTCTTTAATCTCTTGAAAAAACTGTGTAGGCAGGCGTTCGCGTCCGTCCATACCCGCCTCTGCGTACGTCACTGTGATATGTTTTCGTGCTCGCGTGAGCGCTACGTAAAAAAGGCGCCGCTCATCGTCTATCCCACCCGCCACAGCCCCCTCCCCTTCTTTAAGCGGAAGAGAAAAGTACTGCGGGTGAGAGCGGTTTCCCCAGTGGCCGTCGTAGGCGCCGGTGACATAGACATAATCAAACTCCAGCCCCTTTGCGCTGTGGGCAGTCATAAGCCGCACCCTGTCCCCGCGGGTATAGGGACGCCACTCCACACGCACGCCGTGACGCATGAGCGTCTCTAGGTGCGTTACAAACTGCGCAAGTGTGAGGTCCCGCTTCTGTTCCACCACTTTGCGCGCCTCTCCATACAGTGCGTGTAATCGTCCTACCGCCTCAAATCCCCCCTCTGAAATTGCGTAGGCAAGGTACCCTGACTCCGCCACTATCTGGTCCAACCCGTTAAGGAGAGGCTTGTTGTGCGCGGCACGGTGCCAGCGCTCAAGTTTTATGTAGAGCTCCCCCAGCGCGCCTTTGTCTTTTTTCATTTCCTGCCACAGTGGCTTTTTTCTGGGCGTGGAACGCGCAAGGAGTTCGTATACGTCCAGTGGATCAAGTGAAAGAAACGAGCTATGAAGCGCTTCCGCAAGTCCTACGGGCTTTCCCACGTGCACCACTGCGGTAAGAAGATGTACGAGTGAGCGAATATCCGAACTTTCAAGCACGTTCTGTTTTGATTCCACAATGTACGGAATACCTGCCGCTTCAAGGGAACGCGTAAGTGTGAGCGCGTCCGCGTTGTCCCGGTAGAGCACCGCCACCTCTCCAGGAAGCACACCCTCGTCCAGCCGCTCTTGTATGCGCTCCGCCACAACCCACTCCTCAACGTCTGGGCTGGAAAACGAACAGACCTCCATGGGCGCACCCGCGCCCCCTTTCGCTGCTACAAGCTCCTCTCCCACATCCTCCGTACCGCCCATAAGTGAGTGCGCGCTGTCTAGAATGCTCTGTGTTGAACGGTAGTTTTGAGTAAGGGTCACCCGCCGTACGCCTGTATACTTCTTTTCAAAGTATAAAAAATTCTCTAGTGACGCCCCTTGAAACCTAAAGATGGCCTGCTTCGCGTCACCCACAATAAAAAGATTTGGGGAGTCATGAAAATCTGTGAGCAACTCAAGCAGCCGGTTCTGACTCTTGTTCGCGTCCTGATGTTCGTCCGCAAGAATATAAAGGTACTGTTCTTGGAGCGTACGCAGTAAGTCCTCGTTCTCTTCCAGCACCTCAATCGCCTCGTTTAACATATCCGCAAAGTCGTAGAGGCGCCGCTCAGCAAGCTTTTTCTCATAGAGCGCGTATACAGCGGCAAGCTCTTCATTCTTTACCACATACCCAAACTCCTTTACGTACTTCCCTTTCATCTTCCCTTTGTGCGCTCCTTTTTCGTGGTAGAGATCGGGTGTCTTTTTAAGCGCTTGTTCCTGCTCCTTCACGCGGCGGGCAAGCTCTTCTGACCCTATGGCGTCACGCTTAAGCTCATCTATGGCGCTGCGCACTCTGGGAAGGTTGTGATACGGCTCCCCAAATGGACGGAGTGCACTGAGCGGGGCCTCGGCTATACATGATTCCAATATCTCAATCTGCTCAACTTCGTTGACAGGACGCGCGCCCACAAGCCGCGGGAACTCTTCTGGGCGGGACTGGATTATCTCGTTCGCAAACTGGTGGAACGTACCAATAGTGACGGAGTACGCGGCGGAACCGATTATTTCCGCAAGACGCCGGCGCATGTTCTTCGCCGCTGCTTCCGTAAACGTAAGCGCAAGGATGTTTGCGGGGTTCGCGTCAGTACGCACCAAAATATTGGCAATACGCAACGTGAGCACGTGCGTCTTGCCGGTTCCTGGCCCGGCCACCACCATCACCGGCCCTTCTACCTCGTCAACCGCCTCCTTTTGTTCTTTATTGAGGCCTTTGTACAGTTTTTCAAACGCAGGGGTTGTCTTGGACATATCTAGAAGTATAGCAAATTCAAAGGGCGGCGGTGCACATGACACCGCCGCCCCAGGGTTCTTCCCTCCTCTCTCGCCCTCAGAGCACTTACCGCGCGCTACTCCCCCTGCGGTCCGTGAGCGTGTAGACGATCTTCTTGTTGGTAGCCTTCACCACGTGAAGCGTGAGGTGCTCCCCAAACTCGGGGAGGAGATCCGCGCTCCCGTAGACGATCGTGCCGGGTCCGTCTTCCATCTTCAGCCGCGTGACAACCGTTCTGAGCGCCACGGAGTCGGGGTTCGTGTAGCTGCGGACGGGCATGATCTTCTCCTCCGTGAGCGTCACGCAGATGCTGCAGCCGAAACTCACTCCTGCTCCTGCTCCCCCGTATCGGATGCCCTCCAGGCCGGGGATGTTGAGGAGCTCATCCACCCCCGTTTCCATGAGAGTGGTCCCCGCGAACTGACGCTCGTGGGTGCGGAAGTTCTCCAGCGTAATACGGGAGTCCCGCTCTGCGAGCCACCAGATGAAGCCGGCCAGAGCGCAGACCACCAGAAGTGCCACCGCAACGATCTTACGGGTCTCCCGTCGTTCCGCCTCCCGCTCGGAGATGTAGGCCGCCTGGCCCCAGAAGAAGCACGTTCGCTCCTTCTTCAGATCCGCGTCGTTCCAGCCGATGAAGCTGAACGGACCGATGGCCACGGTGGGAGACCCCGTGTACTCCGAGATGACCTCTTCCTCCACGTCCGTCCGGGAGCCCGTCTTCCACCTGATGACCTCTTCCATCGTGATGGTGCCCGTCACAATGTTGACGAGCGGGCGGAGCCAGCCCGGGGTGCCCTGGATGAACTCGGCGACGCGGGAGGGTACCTTGTACGGGTACTCCTCCAGCCCCCACGGACGGGCGTTCACGATGTGATGCACGTGCCGCTCCTGGAAGTCGTCCTTCCGGACGGTCTTTCCCCGCACACGCTGATAGAGAGTGCGCTGCCCTTCAGGCAGTTCCTCCCGGAACGTGATCCGGTCCTCCTCCTTGTCCTGGAGCGTGGTCCGTTCCCGCTGATAGCGGAAGAAGTGGTACCGACACACATCGTCGGCCGTCCACTCCACGAGCCCCACGAACTCCTCGTCCACCAGGATCTGGAGCCAGCAGGTGAGAGTGCGGAGGACCTGTTCCACGCCCTCCGTGTACTCCTCCTTCAGCACCGTGACGAGTTGAGGCACGGGCTTGGCCGCGAGGGTGTGCGGGAGGTAGAGGAGGGGGCGCTTCGCGAGCTGCGGCACCCGATCCTGCATCTCCTCCCAGAGGCTCGTGGCCGCCTTCTCCGCCTCCTCCTTCGCACTGACTCCGTTGAAGACGGGCAGGATGGAGCAGCGGATGCCGAGACGCACCCACTTCTCGAACCCCTGCAGGACGGTCCGAAGGCGCTTGAGATCCGTGGCGTAGGCGCTGTAGACCTCGTTCTTGTCGTTCACCACCTCGGGGTCCAGCGCCAGAAGCGCGGACTCGTTGACCAGCTTCACCTTCAGCTCGTTGAAGATCTCGGGCGTGGGGTTTGAGAACCCCTCGTCCGTGACCTCGGTCCCGAACTGCCGGTCGAGGTACTCCACCTCCACGCAGCTGGACGGGATGGGTGTCTGGATCGTCATCACAACCTCCGGTTGTCGTTGCAGGCCCTGGGTACTGACAGATAACTAGCTCTAAAATAGCAACAAAATAATAAGAATGTCAAAGGTTTATTATCACACTGCCTTCTTATAAAACGCGAAACGACCCGGTGAGGGTCGTCTGTAATAGCTGTGTGTAAAGGCGGGTTCAGCGCATCTGCGCAAACACCTGGGTGATGATGAGGTAGTTGTTTACTTTGGCTATACCCACCCCTGCTTGGTTGTAGCGCGTGTTGAGCATATTGTCACGGTGCCCTGGTGAACCCATCCACAGATCCACCGCCTTCTCCACTATCTCCTCGTCTGTCTTCCATGTGCGCGACACCCACGTCACCTCCGGCACGTCTTCAAGTTCCTCTTC
>CAZPCT010000022.1:0-12414 GCA_964585325.1 uncultured Candidatus Saccharibacteria bacterium | reverse complement strand
CAGGGAGGAGTTCAGCCCCGTCTTCCACGGAGCATCCCTGGCCCGTCCACTCCGCCGAGATGGCGGGTTGGTTGGCCATGGCTGCCGAGTGCTCCGGGGCCATGACCCAGCGGGCGGCGTAGCCAGAGGTCCAGGAGGAGTCCTCCTTGGCGGCGGTGTAGCCGACCAACGCCAGGTAGCCCACCGTACTGACGACCATCACGGCCGCCACGGTGGCAAAGGCCCATGGCCATTGCGACCGGCCCCCGCCCGTGTTCTGGGCGGTTTGGGCCTGCCCGCCGGCCTGGCCGGTGCGGGCGTTCGGGTTGCGGAACGACCTGAGCCATGCCCTCCCGATGAGGATCATGACAAGGCCGAGGAGCATCATGGCGATGCTGCCCGAGACGGTCCAGACGGCCGAGAAAATCGGCCACCCGAACAGAAGGGCACCCACCACCACCAGAACGACAGGCGTGGCGACGAGCATGAACGCGACGCTGAGGAGGAACAAGGAACCGACGACGATGCCGGTCCTCTGAACAAGCGTTGCTGCCTGCCAGAAGTCCCAGACCCGCCGATGACCTTGAATCCATTCATCGGCGTTCAGTTGCGCCACCATGGCGTCCCGCTGGATAGGAGCCACAGACACGAACGTCTGCAGCCACCGGTCCACGTGAACGCCCTGGTTTACCCGAGGAAGCTCGCGCATCAAGCTGACTGCGATAGCCTCCACCGCGTTGGCCCTGCGGACCATGAGGTCCGCCCAGGCCTCGTCGCGCATCCAGGCTTCGGGCAGGTTGTTGATGGCGGCGGCTAACCAGCCCCGCCATGCACGCCTATCCTCCACACTCGGAACCGTGTAGACCCCGTCGGGGCCTTTGACCACCGGCTCCCCAGCACGCCACACCAGGAGGATGACGTGCCATACCTCATTCCTGATCCAGAACATCATACTACCTCCTCCTCCAGGTCTTGCGTGTGGGAATGGCCCCGAGTTCGTCCTGGGCCCTGTCAACGCGAGCGTGAATGCTCTCGCTCGCGGGCTTGGCTTGCGCGGCCGGGGTGGAGGTGGCGGCCTTCTTTCCCGCCTCCTTCTCCTTCCCGTCCGACGTCTTGCCGCTCTTCTTCTTCGTCGTCTTCTTCGCCGCCTTCTTGGCGGCCTTCTTCGGCTCGGCAACCGGGTCGGTGTCGTCCTCGTCGTCGTCCGCGCCCTCTTCGGGCACGGCGACGAAACGGAACCTGTCCTCCACCGGCGGGTCGTCCCCACCGAAGTGCCGGGCGGGCACGTTGTGGTAGTAGGCCCAGCTGGAGGCGTTCGCCTCCACCTCGGCCACGTGCTCCACGGCGTCGCCGTAGAACAACATGACCGTCTGGCCCGCTTCCACTTCCTCCGCGGCAAATTTGGCCGAGACTTCGTACGTCCCGGCGAAACGCCCGAAGAGGTTCTTGGAGGCGTTCAGCACTTGAGGCGTTGCCATTTGGTCACGCTCCTGCTGGAGTGTTGGTTGAGTTGAGTTGATTTATTCGGTTTTCAGCGTTCTGTCCGTATCTGGACGATTGCCTATATAACCGCAATCTTGCTATAATAATAGGACAAATAGGCCATATTAGTCAATTATTTGTCAAGTGTGTCAAGCCCCTGTGGTGGAACTGGCAGACACGCCAGGTTTAGGACCTGGTGCCGCAAGGCGTAGAGGTTCGACTCCTCTCAGGGGCACCCTTCAACATGGTTCAGGGTACACAAACGAAAAACCCGCATATATGCGGGTTTTTCGTAAACTTGTGCCTGATAACTATTATTACAAGACCTCAATACGGGTGTAGCGTTTGCCAAACACCTGGGCTGAAGAGCGGTCGGGCATCCAGATGTCCATACGGTCTGAAAAGCGCTGATTCATGCGGTCCTCCACCGTAAACACCTTTTCACCATACAGGTCTGGCATACGCACCTTTGTGCCTATGGGCAAGAAGTTTGCCGCTACAATGCCGTCACGTACGTACGTGCCAGACGCAGTAATAAAAGGCGTGGAGTCTGTCTGATCAGGTGTTGAGGAATAGGCGGTCACCACCACGTGATAAGAAGCACGGGAGGGGGCAGCAGACGTCTCTGTCTGTGTGCGCTGCGCCAGAGCCGTCACGTTCTGGCTCACGCCCTCTGCGGCCGCTTCTTGCAGATCGGCTTCATCACTCTCTGCGGCAAGCACCTCTGTATTAGAAGAAGGGACCGGGTCAGATGAGACCAGGGTCACGTCTGAAGATGTGGTCAAGACCGTGCTTATTGTACGCCACACATTCCCTGAAGACGCGCTGCCGTACTGGGCAAGAACGGTTGATGCAATATTGACTGTCAAGCTCGCAAGAAGGACAAAGACTATAAGTGCAATGTGATTCTTGTTGTGCATAGTAATAATTATAAACAAAAACCCGCGCGAGATTCGCACAGGTATCCCAACCTTAGCATACTCAGGCCAGACTGTCAACGGCCAGCGTCCTCAGCCACCTTGACAAATTGACCAGCTGTCAATACCACGGTAGCATACACATATCTCCCGGCTCCTGTATCACATCCTTACTGGAGTAATACTGAAGCGGCGTTCGGGCGTCACAGAAAATACTTTTCTGCACGTCCTCCTTGCTCCTGTGGTGAAACGGATATCACACCAGTCTTCGGAACTGGTATTGGGGGTTCGAGTCCCTCCGGGAGCACACACATATGAAAAAAAGAGTACTAACAGGAGACAGGCCAACGGGAAAGTTGCACTTAGGCCACTTTGCTGGGTCAATTCAAAATCGGGTCAGACTTCAAGAAGAATATCCTGGAGAATCGTTTTATATGGTGGCCGATCTGCAGGCACTCTCAGACAACGCAGAACGTCCAGAAAAAGTCCGTGAGAATGTTCTGGAAGTTGCGTTAGACAACCTTGCGTGCGGGCTTGATCCCAAAAAAACCACCCTTTTTATTCAGTCGCGCATCCCAGAAATAAGCGAGCTTACCGTCTTATTTCTAAATCTTGTGACCCTTGCGCGGCTTAAGCGAAACCCTACCGTTAAAGACGAGATGCAACAAAAGGGGTTTGGGGACAATGTGCCTGTTGGTTTTTTGGCGTACCCCATTAGCCAAGCCGCGGATATCTTGTTTTGCAAGGCAAACGTTGTGCCCGTTGGAGAGGATCAGCTTCCCGTTCTTGAGCAAGCAAACGAAATTGTACGGAAGTTCAACAGCATGTACGGCGACGTCTTTCCTGAAATTGAACATGTGCAGTCAGACGTTTCCCGTCTTGTAGGAATTGATGGAAACGCAAAGGCGTCTAAGTCGTTGGACAACGCAATCTACCTTGATGATGACGAGGGCGTAATTGAAAAGAAGGTGATGAGCATGTACACAGATCCCTCCCACACACACGCTGATGACCCTGGCCACGTTGAGGGGAACGTTGTCTTCACCTACCTTGACGCGTTCCATGCAGACAAGAAAGAGGTTGCGGCTCTTAAAGAAAGATATCAGAAAGGAGGCCTTGGTGATGTGGAAATTAAAAAAACTCTTTTGGAGACACTGGAAGGTGTTATTGCTCCTATTCGCGTACGCCGGCGCGAACTTGCAAAAAACCCAGACGCTGTCATGAAGATATTGGAAGAGGGTTCAGAAAAAGCCCTTGAACGTGCCCATGAAACAATGCACGAGGTGAAAAAAGCTGTACGTCTAGATTACTTCTAATCTCCTTTTGAGTGATACTTTTTGTGTATCTCCTTGAGCTGGCGGTCCGTGACGTGCGTGTAGACTTGGGTGGTGGTGATTGAGGAGTGGCCCAGAAGCGCCTGGACAGAGCGGACATCAGCGCCGTTTCTTAAAAGGTCCGTTGCAAATGAATGACGCAAGGTGTGAGGATGGACATCTTTGGTGATACCCGCTTTGGCGGCGTATTTTTTTACTATTCGCTGCACTGAGCGGGCTGTAAGACGCAACTCATCCGCTTGGCGCATCTCTCTTTCTGACTTAGGTACACGAATAAAGAGTGCCTCATCTACGTCGTCTCTTTTATTAAGATACGCCTTAAGTGTTTCCTGTGCCCCGGGGGAAAGAAAGACCATACGCACCTTCTCTCCCTTGCCCCGCACACTGAACCCGTCGTCCCTTTTGAGGTTGATACTGTCTCTATTAAGAGAGATGAGCTCTGAAACACGCAGGCCCGTGCAGTACAATATCTCCAAGATTGCTCTGTCCCGCAGGGCCTGGAGGGACCCCTCCCCAGGAGCGTTAAGAAGGCGCGCAACCTCGTCCTCTTCAAGAAAATCAATGTCCCGGTCCGACGCGCGGCCCAGCTCTACCCGCTCTGCCCCCAGTGTTTTAACGCCCCGCTTGGTCAGATACTTAAGAAATCCCCGCAACGCAATAATATGATAGTTTTGCGTGCTCTTCTTTAGACTGTCTCCGTGTTCGTCTTCAAAACGATTAAGCCACAGGCGGTATTTACGCACCAGTTCATCGTCTATCTGTTCGGGCCGGGAAATCTTTGCCCACAAAAGAAACCTCCCCAGATAGTGTTCATAATTTTCCCGCGTACGCCGCGAGCGCTGCTTTTCTATCTCAAGATAGTCAAGGTATTGGTCTTTAAGCTCATTAAGCTGCATGTTCACATTATACCCCATATTGTGCGACGTTGTGTGCCCGAAAAAAAGGCTGTGCTCGGGTTTTTATGAGGACTTCCCCAGCTCATAAAGCGTATTAGGGAGATTTCTTGTCAAAAAAAGAGGTGAGTGGTACTATGGGTGGGCACTTCATTATGCTCACGCAGAAGGAAAAGCAAAAACTCGTAGATGAGTTTGGCCGGCACGACAAAGATACGGGATCAGCAGACGTACAGATCGCGCTTCTCACCAAAGAGATAGACGAGCTAGCTAAACATCTTAAGAAACACCCCAAGGACAACCACTCCCGCCGGGGTCTTTTAAAGATGGTCTCACGGCGTAAGACCTTGCTGGACTACCTGCGGAAAGAGAACGAGAAGCGGTACGGAAACGTAGTGGGCAAACTCGGCCTCAAAAAGTAATCACGGCTCTTAGTTTTTAGCTGCCACCTTAGCTTATCGTAGCCATTAGTACGATTTGCTCTTTACATAATGCATGCTAGAAGCTGAAAGCCCTAAATTAGAAGCAGTACATGGGCGTTATCAGACACAAAGACCAACGCGTAGGCGTTCTTCTTGACGTACAAAATCTATATCATTCCGCCAAGCACCTCCACAATGGGGCGCGGGTTAACTTTAAAGAGGTCCTCAAGGAGGCGGTTCAGGACCGTAAGCTTATACGGGCTTTTGCGTATGTAATACGCACAGAGACAGAGGAGGAGCAGGCGTTTTTTGACGCGCTCACCCGCATGGGCATAGAGATGCGCGTTAAAGACCTGCAAATCTTCCCAGGAGGCGTCAAAAAAGGAGACTGGGACGTGGGACTTGCTATAGACGCGGTTCGTCTGTCCGACTTATTAGATGCTATTGTCATCGTTTCCGGTGACGGCGACTATGTGCCCCTCGTTGACTACCTTAAATACAACAAAGGGGTGCAGGTGGAGGCCATGGCGTTCAAACGCAGCACCTCTAACCGCCTTCTGGAGGCGGTGGACGACTTTACAGACATTGGGGCAGACGGAAAACGATTTTTACTTAAAAGATAAGAGTGATGAACAACAACACACAGACATTTGAAACTGACATTGCTGGTAAAACGTTCCGCGTGCAGACGGGGGAGCTTGCGGGGCAGGCGAATGGTGCCGTACGGGCCCAACTGGGGGACACTGTCGTTCTTGCCACGGCTGTTATGTCAAAAGAGCCGCGGGAGGGCATAGACTTCTTTCCGCTCATGATTGAATTTGATGAGAAGTTTTACGCGGCCGGGCGCATAAAAGGCTCCCAGTGGGTGAAGCGGGAAGGTCGCCCATCTGACGAAGCCATACTCACCGCGCGGCTCGTTGACCGCACCCTGCGGCCCTTGTTCAGTCCGTATATGCGCAACGAAGTGCAGATTATTGTATCTGTTCTCTCTTTTGATAACGAAAACGACGCAGACATCCTGGCCATCTTTGCCTCATCGCTTGCGCTGGCCATTTCCGACATACCTTGGAATGGTCCGGTATCTGCGGTTCGCGTGACCCAGAACACTGGCGGCCAGCTGGTGATGAACCCCGACTACGCAACCAGAGAGGGAAGCGCACTTGAAATGGTGGTCTCGGGGCCCGAGGGTGTAGTTAATATGCTGGAAGGGCGCGCTAATGAAGTGCCGGACGAAGAAGTAGCCGCCGCAATAGCGGCGACGGACGAGGCAAGAGACGCACTGATTGCTTTTCAAAAGAAAATTATTTCAGCTGTTGGAAAAGAAAAAGCGGACGTGCCACTTACTGAACCCGGCAATGACCTGGCCGAAGAACTGGCCACGTTGCTAGAGTCCAAACTTGAAGAGGCGTTGTTTTCCCTTGAGAAACCGGAGCGTGGAGAGCGGTTGGATGCACTAAAGAAAGAGGCAGTGGTCGCGCTAAAAGAAAGACATCCTGAAAAAGAGGATCTGTCAGAAAAAGTGGTCCGTGCAGTAGATGAATTGTCAAAAAAGATAGTACAGCGCAACATCCTGGAGCAGGAAAGGCGCGTAGATGGGCGAGCCCTAGATGAGCTTCGTCCTTTGTCAGCACACGTAGGAGTGCTGCCACGCACGCACGGTACGGGAATCTTTAATCGTGGCGCCACACAGGCACTCTCCATTCTTACCCTTGGCGCGCCCGGCCTTGAGCAGTCGCTTGAGACCATGGAGCTTGTAGGCACCAAGCGGTTTATGCACCACTACAACTTTCCTCCCTTTTCCGTAGGTGAGACTGGCCGGATGTTTACCGGGAGACGGGAAATAGGGCACGGCGCGCTTGCTGAAAACGCCATCAGTCCTATGATCCCGCCCAAAGAAGAATTTCCCTATGTTATTCGCATTGTCACAGAGATCCTTTCGTCCAACGGCTCCACATCCATGGCATCTGTGTGTGGATCGTCCTTGGCGCTCATGGACGCGGGTGTTCCAATAAAGGAGGCGGTGGCGGGCATTTCAATAGGCACTGTCATTGCGGACGAAAACAACCCCGAACAAAAGTACGCACTACTCACAGACATTCAGGGCACGGAAGATTTTTATGGACACATGGACTTTAAGGTGGCGGGCACAAAAAATGGTGTCACTGCCGTGCAGGTGGACATGAAGGTGCGGGGTATTACCCACACAATCATCAAGGAGACGGTTCAGCGGGCCAAAACAGCCCGGGAACAGATACTCGCCGTTATGAACGGCACCATCAGCGCTCCCCGCGCCGAACTTTCAGTCTACGCTCCCCGCGTACTTACGTTGCAGATAAACCCAGAAAAGATACGGAATGTTATTGGCCCTGGCGGCAAGGTTATAAACGAAATAACAGCAGAGACGGGGGTCACCATAGATATTGAGGACTCGGGTATGATCTATGTCACCTCCACCGACGCGGAGGCGGCTGAGAAGGCACGTGAGTGGGTGAAGAACATTGCCCGCGACGTGGAGCCTGGAGAGGTTTTTGCGGGCAAGGTGGTACGTCTTCTCAACTTTGGCGCGTTTGTGGAAATTCTTCCAAACCAACAGGGGTTGGTGCATGTTTCTGAGCTTTCAGAAGAGTATGTTGAGAAGGTTGAGGACGTAGTTAAAATAGGAGACTTGGTGCATGTGAAGGTCAAAAACATAGATGAGGAGGGACGGATAAACCTGACTATGAAGGGGGTCTCCCAAGAAATGAAGAAAGAAGAATAGCGTCTGGCGACACTCGCGACTCTAAAAGATGAGCGTAACTGTGGTAAAATAAGGACACACCACATTACGCTCGTTTTTTATGGCACAAAACAACGAACAACAGTATATGATGCGCTCACTGCGCACAGACATTGACTCTCAAAAAGGGAAAGGGGGCAGTACCCAGGCCGTTTCAGTTCCACAGCCACCCACACCACGCCCGGGAGGAGAGAGAGGAGCTGGTACACCTGCGGCACCGCACGTACAAAAGGACGAACATCCTTCTCCTGCGCAACACCAGAACGAACCCCCGCCCAACCTGCCGCATATTGACGAAACGCCCCCCACACCTCCCCAACCTTCCCGCCCCAGCGCTCCGCCGATACCGCCCGCACGTCCACCTCGGCCTCTCCCTGTCGGGCTGCCGAATTCTGAGCCCGCACGGCCGCCACAGCCCGCTGCTTCGTTCCCAGCTCCCGCCCCAGCCCAGCCGGCACCTCGGCCCGCACCTACAGGGCCTGGAGGCGACGAGCGTTTTGTACCACCACACACAGGTAACACTCCATCCGGACGAGGACGTAAACGAACCCTCTTTTTGGGACTGGGCGCGCTTCTCATTATTGTGCTCATTGGCTTTGAAGTATGGTGGTTCTTTGTCCGCCCCGACGGAGAGGAGAGTGTAACGCGCCCCACCGGCAGCACACTCCCCAGCCCCGAAGAGACACTTCCCACCGAACTGGACGATCCGGGAGAGCCCACTGTTGCCTCCCCAACCATCGCGCAACCATTTCTTGCCTTTGCAGACACCCAGACCATATCACTGAACGCTCCTGAAAGAGCCACCATTGTTGCCGCCCTCAACCAGTCAGTTGCCGCTCAGCGGCAACACGAGGCCCTTGTCCGGCTTGTCTTTCTGGTGACAGAAGGAAATGTTCAGCGTGAGCTCACGTGGAACGAGCTTGCGGCTGCACTGGAGCTGACCGTACCCGCAACTGTCTCTGCCCAACTTACCCCCACGTACAATATATTCCTCCTTCCCACCACCGTTTATGATACGGCGCAGTGCAATGAGGCGGGCGTAGAGCGGCCGGACTGCGCCGGGCCTCGCTTAGGTATTGCTCTTGCTGCAACCAACAGCGCAGCCCTCTCGTCTTCGCTTGGGCAGTGGGAGGCCACCATGGTGCGGGACCTCAGAAACTTGATTGTGGCCGAGGTAACGGGAGAGACGCGGCCATTCCTTGACGCCACCTACAACGCAGTGCCTGTTCGGTACCGGAACCTCCCGCTCCCTACCGTCACCATTGACTACGCACTAACAAACAATCTTCTGATTATCACAACGTCAAAGTCATCTATGTTCGCTGCCATAGACGCGTTGTAGCTGCCACCATGAGAACAGGGGGGACACAAGAGAAGAGTGAAGCAGCAATGGTGTACGAGCAGCGGGCCGCACGTCTCGCGCATTTTTTTTCGTACATCCCTTTCAGTAGAGGATATCTGTTGACCGGTTCAGTGGCAGCGGGGACGGCACATATGGGAAGTGACATAGACATCATTGCCATATCACACCCGGAGTTTGTCTGGTTTCATAGAGGCATGTTGTTTGTCGCACTCTCTCTAACGGGTCTCAGGCGTACGCGCACTAAACGGGCGGGGCGAATGTGCGTGAACGCATCGTACGCATCCACGAACAACGCCCCCAACCATTCCCGCACACTTTTATTGTGGGGAGGCGCCTCTCCTTTGCGCCTTGTTGAACATCTTCTGTGTGCAACTGGCGTGGCGTGGCTATGCGAGCGCATTGCCCGCGCAAGTATCTCACGTTTCATCACCACTTCTTTTTCCTGTCATCTGGCTCACCCCGATACGGTCCTCACTATGGACGCCCGGGAGATAGAATACTATCCGCCACGAGAGACCGCCTCTTCGCTCCATTCTTGAAAAGCTCCTTAAAACGTGTGGAAAAGCTGTGCTTGCTTTGTGGACTCACTGTGCAAGAATGAAAGTGCTGGCCATCGGAGATGGACCAGTCGCATTTGTACCCTACCCGTGCCTTAACAGGCACTCGATGGTCAACATGTTTCTGCAGAGAGCGGTCCAGTTCTACAGAAGCATACTTTACCGCTCTATCTTCACTGGAGGGTGGGATATGAGCAGACTTGGGCAACGTGAAGCGGCCACGGCAATACTTGGGCCCGTCGGCAACGACACGAGCGGCGCGCATTGCGCCCGTCCCGTCCGAACTACGGACACATGGGACGACCTACTGTGCAGTCCCCACTGGGACTCGCACCAACCTTCAACAGCTGCTTGGGCAGCATGTTCAGTACCTTCAATCATGGGAACACGGAGTTATTAGGAAGCAAGCGATCACTTTTTCTCTCGGATGTGGATGTAGGAATGTTTACACATCTCTACACCCACATCCGAGGGCACTGTTGGTTGTGCGCCTCCTAGAAGCGTCAAAGCTAGGGCACCCCTAGCAATCTCAGTTCTTCCCGCCACTGGCGGGACTTGGGCCATCAGACGGCCCTGTACGTATCTCTTGTCTGCCTTAAGCGGACACACTGTACAGTTCATGCTCTGATGGCCCTGTTTTATTACAAATTTTTTACTTGCGGTGGGAGGTAAATAGTTTTACACTGGGCGTATACTACCCTCTCATAAAGATATTGAAGCATTCCTAAACCTTATAAATCATTATGGAACATCTCACCCCTGAACAACTAGATACCATACGAAAAAAGCTTGAAGCCAAAAAAGCAGACCTTGTTGAGCAGCTTTCCCGTATTGCCACAAAGGACCCGGATATTAAGGGAAACTGGAAAGCTACCTATAGAGACATAGGGGACGACTGGGACGACAATGTACACGAGGTGGCGGAACATGTCGTCAACCTTTCTCTTGAACAGTCACTTGAGTTGCACCTCAAGAAAGTGAAGAGCGCCCTTGAGCGCCTGGACGCAGGCACGTACGGAACGTGTGAGACTGGCGGCGAGGATATTCCCGTAGAACGGCTTATGGCCTACCCAGAGACTACGCGGTGCCAGGAACATAACCAGAGCTGACCATGCCTAGCAAGGTATACGCGGCGGCACTTATGGGGCTGGATGCGTTTACTATAGAAGTAGAAGTGGACCTTTCGCCGGGTCTTCATTTTTTTACTATTGTTGGCCTGCCCGACAAGGCGGTTGAAGAATCAAAGGAGCGCGTCTCATCCGCCATAAAAAACACGGGGCTCACTCCGCCGAACCGTCGCAACCACCGGGTCATAGTCAATCTTGCTCCGGCAGATCTTAAAAAAGAAGGACCTAAGTATGATCTCCCCATCGCCCTGGCTTACCTGGTTGCGTCAGGACAGCTCTCTTGCGATACAGAGCAGAAGCTTTTTGTAGGCGAGCTGGCTCTAAATGGGGAGGTCCGTCCCGTGCCCGGCATCCTTCCAATGACCCTCTTAGCTAAAGAGCGGGGTATGCGGGAAATGTACGTCCCTTGGGAAAACCGGCATGAGGCCGCACTGGTTGAAGACATTGTAGTCTACGGAGTTAGGTCACTTGCCGACCTGCTTGCTCATCTTGAACAGACCGCTCCCTTCTCGCCCGTACAGCCGCGCGCCACCACGCACACCCCCGCCCCCTCATATGACTTTGCCGCCATAAAAGGGCAAGAGCAGGTAAAACGTGCGCTGGAAATTGCCGCTGCCGGAGCACACAACGTTCTGCTTTCAGGCCCACCCGGCTCCGGAAAGACACTTCTTGCCAAAGCACTCATTTCCATTCTTCCGTCCATGACCTGGGGGGAGCGGCTTGAGGTAACAAAGATCTTTTCTATAGCAGGCCTGACGAGCGCGGAAAACCCCGTTGTTGTTGAGCGACCCTTTAGAAATCCACACCATTCTGCCTCCGCGGTGGCGCTTGTGGGTGGGGGGTCAATTCCTCATCCGGGTGAAATTACCTTGGCTCACCACGGCGTACTCTTTCTTGATGAGTTGCCAGAATTTGACCGCAGAGTATTGGAGAGTTTGCGCCAGCCCCTGGAAGACGGCGCGGTGACTGTTTCTCGGGCTCATGGAACGCTGAGCTTTCCATCCAAATTTATGCTCGTTGCCACCATGAATCCCTGCCCGTGCGGCTTCAGATATGACACAAAAAAGGCGTGTGTCTGTACGCCGCACCAAATATCCCGGTACAAGCGAAAGCTTTCGGGCCCGCTGCTTGACCGGATTGATCTTCATCTTTTTGTCCCCCGGGTACGCCACGACAAGCTCATGAGTGACACGGAAGGTGAGTCTTCAGAGAGAGTGCGCGAACGAGTTGAGACCGCACGTACTCTCCAAATGGAACGCTACCAAAAACATGCATACCTGGCCAACAGCCAAATAAGTTACCGTGACATCAGGCATTTTTGCGCACTGGACAATGGGGGCGAGACACTTATGAAGCGTGCTATGGAGACGTACGACCTTTCTGCTCGTGCCTACCACCGGGTCCTTAAAGTTGCGCGCACCATAGCAGACCTAGAAGAAAGCGAGACAATCGCCCCCACACACCTCCAAGAGGCGCTCCAGTTCAAGCCCCAGGCCTCGCGGTAAGCGCACTGTTGTTACGTAGCATGCTAGGTAACAAAAAAGAGCGGCCGGAGCCGCTTTTT
>CAZPCT010000021.1:0-28903 GCA_964585325.1 uncultured Candidatus Saccharibacteria bacterium | reverse complement strand
AAGAGGAGGTTAGTGAGGACATTGCCAGCGTTGAGGGTGTTGCTGACGAAGAGGAAGGAGAGGACGGCGAAGGGGAGAGCGAACGCTCTGCATCCGAACAAGAAAAGTCTAAGGAATCAGACGGGGAATAGTTGCTGCAGCAAGACCTGTTCACAGGCAGGTAGGGCGGTAAGTCATTGCTCTTTTAGACGTCTCATATACTGTCAATGCGAAAGAGGAGAGAAAGACAACTAAAACGGGTGTTAGGTGTAACAATGCTGATGATAGCGGTGCTTTTGAGCTCCGCTCCTTTTGTAGTGGCACAAGAGGAGGGCTCTGAACGTAAGGCGGAGCTGGAGGCGCGCATACGTGAAATTGAGCGGGAAATTTCTGGCCTGGACCAAGAGTTGTATGGCGTTTCTCAGCAGGCCAATACGCTCCAAGGAGAGGTGAACAGGCTGAATTCAACTATACGCAGGAGCGAACTGGCCATTCAAGGGCTCAATCTCTCGCTCCAGCAGACAGAGACACAGATAGTGGGGCGCGAGAGCGCTATTGAGAAGACAGAGCATGAGATAGATACGGAGAAGCGTATCCTTTCCGAATACCTCAGACAATTTCATAAAACCGGAGACCGAACGCTTGTGGAGATGCTTCTGGCGAAGGACCTTTCAGAGTTTTTTAGGGAGTTTGACGCTCTTGAGGTAATGCAGGACGAGGCGCAGGTAACACTTGACCAGTTGCGGGACCTGAAGGTTGGCCTGGAGCACGAAAAGGAGATTTTAGGAGAAAAGTATAAAGAGTACACGGGCCTGAAGGTGGTTGAGCTTACTGAAAAACAGGCAGTTGAGGGACACAAGGCTGAAAAAGCGGATCTTCTGGCAGTAACACGCGGAGAAGAGCAACGCTACCAGTCACTTATTGCACAAAAGCAGAGGGATATAGCGGCTATCCGCCAGCAGATTGCGTCCCTTACCAGGGCGGGTATTTCCGTTGAGAATGCGGTTCAGGCTGCTGAGATTGCCGCGAAGGGAACGGGTATACGGACCGCGTTTTTGCTGGCTCTTCTTGAAACAGAGACAGGGCGGAGATTTGCGAACGGAGAAATTACGGCCGGTTCGTTTACAGGGACGGGCAACTGGAGATACGACATGAATCCAAGCCAGCATGGTTGTTTCATGACAGTGACCTCCCGGCTGGGGCTCAACCCGGACACGGTCAAGGTTTCAGCAAAGCCAGGTTATGGCTGGGGTGGTGCCATGGGGGTTGCTCAGTTTATTCCGTGCACATGGGAGCGCTATCAGGCACGGGTATCTCAGGTAACGGGGAATTACCCATCTAACCCATGGAACCTTATAGACGGTTTTACCGCTTCTGCGCTCTATCTTGCCGATTATGGGGCAGCCGCTCAAACATATAATGCCGAGTATGCAGCTGCATGTGCGTACATTAGCGGCCGGACGACGTGTCCATCAAATGTCGCGTTCTACCCAAGCACTATCATGGACATAGCCCGAAGAATTGAACTGGCGCTTTAGGTTTCCAGTTGGGCACACATACCAAAAGAGCCGCGCAGAGAGCGGCTCTTTTGGTATTGAATGTCTTCACGCTACTACCTACTTGTCGTCCGGCGCGAGTCCCTGAGAAACCTGCTGTAGTACCTTTCCAAGCTTACCTTTCATAATATGATCAAGGTTATGCCAGCTTTTTCCAATGCGATGGTCCGTGAGCCGGTTTTGAGGGAAGTTGTATGTACGTATCTTTTCTGCGCGCTCTCCCGTGCCCACTTGCTCCTTGCGGACCACTTGTTCTTGTGCGGCCTGGCGCTCACGCATCGCTTCTTGGATACGGCTTTCCAGGGTTGCCATGGCGCGCTCTCTGTTGGCCTGCTGGCTTCTCTCTTCCTGGGACTCAACGGTAACGCCCGTAGGTGTGTGTATAATACGTACGGCAGTTTCACGTTTGTTCACATTTTGCCCCCCCGGCCCCGAAGACCGGAAAAACTCTATTTCCAGGTCTGCTGGCGTGATCTCAAATGTCTGTGAGACTTTTTGGGGGAAGACAGCAATGGTCACCGTAGAGGTGTGCACTCGTCCTCCCTTTTCTGTTGAGGGGATCCGTTGTACGCGGTGTACACCTCCTTCATGCTGTAGGAGTTGCCAGGCTTGGTTGCCGCTTATTTCAAACCCCACCAGCTTGTATCCCCCCAGATCTGTGGGACTCGTCTCTGTTGTTTTGACCTTCCACTTCTTGGACTCCGCAAAAGTGGAGTACATATCAAAAAGATCGCGCGCAAAAAGGGCGGCTTCGTCGCCGCCCGTTCCTGCCCTGATAACAATAAGAAAGGTCTCAGGCATTAATTTTTATTCTTTTTATTTGCCCCGCCACTCTTTGTTGGCTTCTTTGTGGTAATTTTCTTTGCCTGAATCTTCTGCTGTTTTTCCAGACGGGCCTTAAACTTTTCAATACGCCCCGCGGCGTCCACAAGCTTGCCTTTGCCGGTATAGAAAGGGTGGCACTGTGAACAGATCTCTGTTTCTATCTTTTCTTGCGTAGAGCCAATAGCAAACGTATTGCCGCATGCACACTGGACAGTGGCGTTTTTATGGTATGTGGGATGGGTGTCTGACTTCATAGCGCACTCAGTCTATCATAGGGCGTAGTTGTTGACAATATGGTTTCTCTTGCGTTCTTGCCGTCCATCCGGTACAATAGCACAGCAAAATCAATGACTATGCCAACACCAAAGGAACTGGTACGGGCGGGTGCGCACGTAGGTCACACAAAGGACAAGTGGAACCCTAAGATGGCTCCATTTGTTTTTGGTGTGCGTAATAACATACATATCATTGACGTGTATAAGACGATTGAGAAGCTGGAGGAGGCCCTTGCGTTTCTCAAGGACCAACGCATACAAGGGAAGTCCTTACTGTTTGTGGGCGCGAAAGTTGAAACACGGGAAGGAGTTCGGAATGTGGCAGAAAAATTGGGGTATCCCTACGTAGTAGGGCGGTGGATTGGTGGACTGTTTACCAACTGGAATGTTGTTAAAAAGCGTATAGAATACTTCACTGACCTTGAGGAGAAGGTGGCAGATAAGGAAGAGATGGAAAAGTATACCAAAAAGGAACAGCTTTCCATGGAACGGCAGCTGGAAAAAATGCAGGATGAGCTAGGCGGCATAAAGCAGCTGACCCGTCTCCCCGACGTGATTATTGTTTCAGACGTTGTAGAAGAGCGCATTGCGGTAGATGAAGCCCGGGCACTGGGCATTCCGGTTGTTGCGCTGGTAGATACGAATGGCGATCCGACGTCTGTAGAGTATCCTGTCCCCGTTAACGACAGCGCCAGAGCGTCTCTTGCGCTTATCTACAAAGCTATTGGTGACGCCCTTGAGGGCGTGACTCCAAAGCCTGCTCCTACCACCGAAGGGGAGGCTCCTGCCGCAGAGATGAAGAAACAGGAGAACGTTTAACGTATAGTCCAATGAACACGGAAGATATCAAAACATTACGTGAAGAGACGGGTGTGTCCGTCATGGATATAAAAAAGGCGTTGGAAGAGGCGAGTGGCGACAAGGAGAAGGCCCGCGAACTTCTTAAAGAGCGTGGCGCAAAGGTAGCCGCAAAGAAGGTGGAGCGGCAAATTCATGCTGGACGCATTGAGGCTTACATTCACGGTGAGGGGCACGTTGGAGTGCTGGTGACACTTGGGTGTGAGACGGACTTTGTAGCAAAGAATGATGAGTTCAAACAGCTTGCCAAAGACCTTGCCATGCAAGTGGCGGCCATGGACCCTGAAGATGGGGAAGCGTTGCTTGCCCAGCAGTTTATCAAGGACCCTTCCATGACCGTGAAAGAGCGGATGGAGCAGGCGATAGGGAAGCTGGGTGAGAACATTTCCATCACACGATTTACTCGTACCGAGATATAACGTAGATGCTTGGTCAACAAAACACCGCCACGTGTGGCGGTGTTTTGTTATGGAGCCCACGAGCGGATTCGAACCGCTGACCTACTCCTTACCATGGAGTTGCTCTGCCTGCTGAGCTACGTGGGCCTTGCAGCAGGGGCGGAGGGACTCGAACCCCCAGTCCTGGTTTTGGAGACCAGTGGTTTACCAGTTAACCGACGCCCCCATACGAAACAGAACGCCCCAGGCGCCTATTTCTTCACTTCTTTATGCATCGTGTGCTCTCTGTCCCATTCACAATACTTTTTGAGCTCAATTTTCCTGTCCACCTTCTTCTTGTTCTTGTGGGTCCAGTAATTGAATCTATCACACTTGGTGCACTGTAGTTTTACCAGATTTTCTTGGCTTTTCATTGTGTTTAACGTTTGCTTACTGAGCCAGCAGTCGGATTTGAACCTGTCGCTTCGCTCTTTAAAACCCCTCGGTTTTAACATTTCCGCCACGGGAAACCATGGTTTCCCGCCCCCTTCCTTGCGGTTCTCATCCTCCCATTTTGAGCCAGCAGTCGGATTTGAACCGACGACCTACTGTTTACAAAACAGTTGCTCTGCCGCTGAGCTATGCTGGCATGAGCCAGGCCCACTGTGCTGGGAGAGGGATTCGAACCCCCGTAGGCACAAGGCCGCCTGATTTACAGTCAGGTGCGTTTGACCACTCCGCCATCCCAGCAGGCCCAACTAGCATACACAGTATGCAGGAAGAGGCTTTAAAAATCAACACTTTTATTGAAGTGAACAGACAAACACGCTACCATGAACATTCATGAAAACCATAGCTACACATAGCGGAAAGTTTCACGCAGACGACGTGTTTGCCGTTGCTACGTTGCAGCTTATCTTGGGTGTGGGCGAGGTGAAGGTTGTGCGTACGCGAGATGAAGATGAGTTGAGCAAAGCGGACTATGTGGTGGATGTTGGTTATGTATATAACCCAGAACAGCGGAGGTTTGACCATCACCAGCCGGAAGGGGCGGGTACGCGTGAAAACGGCATTCCCTACGCTTCTTTTGGGCTTGTGTGGAAGCAGTATGGGTCTGCGCTTACAGAAGACGAGGAGCTCACACAGACGTTGGATGAGAAGCTTGTACAACCCATAGATGCAATAGACAGCGGTGTTGACCTGTGCAGGCCCCTTTTAGAGGGGGTGTATCCTTACGATGTGGGCATGGTGATTGACACATTCCTTCCTAGCTGGAAGGAGAAGGAAGTTAACGCACTGGACGAAGCGTTTAGAGACGCATGTTCGTTTGCCGCTGATTTGTTGTCACGTGAGGTCAGACGATTGCAGGATGCGGAAGAGGGATATGCATTGACGCGCCGGGCATATGACGCCTCTGAGGACAGACGCATCATCGTTCTTGAGGTATTTCACCCTTGGTCGGCGGTCCTGACCGCGCATCCAGAGCCCGTGTATGTGGTCTATCCAATGTACGAGCGAGATCGGTGGGCCGTGTGGACGGTGGGGAAGGACGAGCACACGTTTGAGCGCAGAAAGCTGCTTCCGGAACACTGGCGAGGGAAGACGGACGGCGAACTTCAGGACGCCACTGGTATCAGGGACGCCATATTCGTCCACCGTGATGGTTTTATAGGGGGTGCAGCTTCAAAAGACGGCGCGGTTGCGCTTGCCAAGAAGGCGCTTGAATATAATAATACATAGACTATGCACAGAGTGGGTATCATTGTTGTTATAGCCGGTGTTGTGGCCCTCGTTCTTGCGGGTGTATTTGGTCCCATGTTCTTCTCTGAAGAGACAGTGGAGGACAAGGTGGTGCGCATTGAAGAAGGGATGGGAGCACTTGAAATAGCGGAACTCTTGGCGACCTCTGGTGTTATTAGGCAACAGGCGCCGTTTTTACTCTATATTGTGCTCACTGGCAATACGAACAGACTACAGGCGGGGGAGTACAGCTTTGACGGCTCATATGCCCCTTATGAGGTGGCGGATCTTTTAAGCGAGGGGTTTTCCCTGAGCCGTGAAACATCTGTGACCTTTCCTGAAGGCTATACACTGAAAGACATGGAAGAAGCGCTTGTGGACGCGGAGCTACGTACAACAGATCTTTCTTTAGAACAGCCTGCTACCTGGGGTGATTTCTTTGCGTTTGTCCGCACCATTCCCCAGGGTAATACCCTAGAGGGCTTTCTTTTTCCCGATACCTATCGTTTTGAAAAAGGGGCGACTGCGGACGTGGTGGTGCGGAAGATGCTTGCAAATTTTGACTCAAAGACCAGAACACTTCGTGCTCAGGCGGAGGAAGAAGGAAGGGATTGGTATGAGGTAGTTATTCTTGCATCTATCCTGGAAAGGGAAGTTCCGCCGGAAGACATGCGCCGTGCTGCCGGAGTGTTTACTAAACGGCTTGAGATAGGTATGGCATTGCAGGCAGACGCCACGCTTATCTATGGGCTGGGGCGGCCCCTCAGACGGAGTGATATTGATACGTTCAACTCACCGTACAACACCTATAAATTTAGAGGGCTTCCCCCTTCACCTATCTCCAACCCTGGCCTGGACGCACTTGAAGCGGCAATGAGTCCCGAGGACAACGAGTTTTGGTACTATCTTTCCCGCCCCGACACCGGTGAGACCATTTTTTCCCGCACCTTCCAGGAGCATGACCAGGCGCGAGCGGAATACCTGAGATAATTCTAAAGGGAGACATCCCGGGTGGTGACACACCTTTTCTTGACAAGAGAAAGGGTACTGGTATACTGTGACTACTTCCGAAGACTGCTGGCACAATAGGTAAGACCAGCACAGGACGGCAGGCGGAGAACCGCCGGCTGGACATTGGTCTTCGGATAGACCAATTTTTATTATGCTGACCAGAGAAAAAAAAGAGGCGCAGGTGCAGACGCTTGCCGGTATCTTAAAGGAGAGTCCGGCAATTGTATTCACCGATTTCAGCGGGCTTTCCACGCCCGAGCTTAATGAGCTGCGTGGCACGCTTCGTGAAGGAGGTATTCGCTACAAGGCGACAAAGAAGTCCCTGTGGCCGTTTGTGCGTGCGCAGGTTGAAGGCCAGCCGGAAGAAATACTTTTTCCGGAACATGAGGGCTCTGTTGCAATCGCCTATAGTGACGGCGAGGGGATAGAGACTTCAAAGATCCTTACTAAGTTTGCAAAGGACCACGAACAGTTCGCCATTCTGGGGGCACTTGTCCAGGGTGAATTTCTGAACGTTGGACGCATAAAGGAGCTTGCGTCACTGCCGTCACGGGAAGAGCTTCTGGCAAAGGTGGCATATCTTTTGGCTTCACCAATGCGCGGACTTGTAGGAGTTTTGAACGGGCCACAACGGGAGTTTGTGCAGGTACTTCAGCAAGTAGCAGGCAAAAAGCAGTAAGTAGAAAGCTTTATACATTATAGCTAATACGTAATACTAAAATCATGGCAGACGCAACAACAAAAGAAGAGAAAAAAGAGGAGACGACAACTCCGGAGGCCGCCGAGAACGGTGGAGGAGAGGAGACTAAAGAGGTGCCGGCTAAGTTCAAGGAGTTAGTGGAGACCGTAGAGCAGATGAGTGCGCTAGAGCTCTCAGAGCTCGTCAAAGTGCTTGAAGACCGCTTTGGTGTCTCGGCAGCTGCTCCTATGATGATGGCAGGTGCTCCTGCCGCGGGGGGTGAAGCCGGTGACGCAGAAGAGAAGACAAGCTTTACCGTTGAACTGACGGCCGCGGGAGATCAGAAAATCAATGTCATTAAGGCTGTGCGTGAGGCAACAAGTCTTGGACTCAAAGATGCCAAGGACTTGGTTGACGGCGCTCCTACTGTTATAAAGGAAGGCGCAAGTAAAGAAGAGGCAGAAGGAATAAAAGCCAAGCTTGAAGAAGCGGGCGCTACGGTAACACTGAAGTAGTACTTGAAAAATTGGACTCATGAAAAAATCGCCTTCGGGCGATTTTTTCATTACTCACGTATAGGAATGAGAGATGAGAGATATCTGGCGGTTTCCTTAAACTCTTCCAGCGAAGGAGTGGGGCCGTAGCGCTGCTCAGTCTCTATTAGGAGCCTCTGGACCTCTTCTATAATCCTGGATGCTTCGTCAAAGTTTTCAAGCTCAATGAGCGTCGTCGCCTTTTCTTCCAACGAGTGAATTTGTGTAAGGGCGTTCTGGTGAGCATGGTCGGTCGTTACCTGTTGCTCCTCCGCGGGAAGCGCAAACGCTAAGAGTAAGACAAGAAGAGCCGCGCCTACGGCGGCAAACAAAAGCGGGCGGTGGTTTACCAGGCGTGAACGTAGTGTGTGTATGATGGGGTGCCACCGGGCGGCGAAGGAAGATGTGGGGCTGTCTGGTGACGAGGGGGGTGCTGCCCCACCGGTGCCTACATATATGGCAATAAGACCAAGGTTCCGCAACTCATTCTTTGATGCCAACACCTCCTTTTTAAGCGTATTTGCATCTGAGTGTGTAGATAGCACCGCTTCACCTACCTTGAAAAGCTGGGGCGTTCCTAAAAACAGAGTATCGTGAGGCATCAGACGTGTTTCAATGACTCGCTGGAACGTTATATGATGGTACGGGTCGGGGGAGTACCGTAGACGTTCAGTCACTTGTTCCAGTAGTCCTTCTCGTTCCCGCAACACCACACCCTGCGCTGTGCGTGAGAGGTACGCTGTTTCCCCGCGCGCCAGCACAGCCACCATATTCACTTTGAGCGTGTGCGCGCTGAACGTGCTTCTTCGGGCTTCTTTGAGGATTTCATTTGCCCGTGCCAGGCCCATATTAAGGGCAGTAGCAGGTGAAGATGCGTCATCCCTCATACACTCTTTCTTAAGGGCGCCGACAACACGGGACAAGAGTTGAGCGTTCTCTTTTCGTGCCCTTGAAGAGTACACCTGGCCTACCACATACAAATGTGGCCTGCTGGAGTGACTGTGGGGGTCGCTATAGACGAACGTGTCCACCACGGTACCGGGCGTGGGGCCGGTGTCAGGCAACGCAACGTCCCATGTAGACAGTGTCAGTGGAGGAGAGGCGGTCATGATGGGCATAGTATAGCACAGGGAAATGCCACGGAACGCCCAACTTTCAGTCATCACTATTCAAGTAATTCACAATTCTCTGAGGTTGGCGGTTGAAAACATTGATGATTGAAAATTATCGTATCCCTGCTATACTGCCGTTGATATGACACAGAAAAATCCTTTGGAAAAGCTATTGGGTTCCGCTCCACGGGTACGCATATTGCGTCTTTTTTTGAGCAACCCAGACCGCTCCTTTTCTGTGGAAGATGTGGCGCGTCAGACAAAGACAGACAAAAAGAGCGTGCGGCGTCATTTAAAGACGCTTACCAACATAGAATTGATAACCACCAAAAAGAATGCCAACAAAGAAGAAGCAAAAAAGTAACCCAAAGAAGAGGCAGACTGCTTCCACACAGGGGAGGGGATCGTCCCGTAAACAAACATCACAGAAGGGTGCTCGTGAAACGGTGTATACAGTGAACAAAGTTTTTCCTTTTTTTTCTGAGCTCCAGGCGCTTGTGCTCAAGGCGTCTCCACCCGAGGCTCCACAAATAAAGAGGGACCTGCGGAAAATAGGCAAAATAAAACTGGCGCTGATGTCAGGTATTTTTCTGGGTGTTGATGAGGCGAGGGTGGACCTGCTGGTGGTGGGGGAGAATATAAAACTCGCGCGCTTGTTTGAGTTTATTAAGCAGAAGGAAACTGAGCTGGGAAGGGAGCTTAGATATGTCATCTTGTCACCCGACGAATTTGCGTACCGGTACGACATGTTTGACCGCTTCCTAAAAGATATTCTAGAGACTCCGCATCAAAAGATTATCAACACTATTAGAGTTTCGTAACATACTCACGTATGTGAGTATTGGAAAACCAAGGAGTACCAAAAAACGCCCGTTGCCGGGCGTTTTTTGGTTGGAGGGTGTTTTGTTTTTTGTTCCCCTAACGGGAAACGTCAATTTTCAATTTTCTTGATTTTTCCCGCGATCCTTCCATTGCTCTCAGAAATGCCTCTATCTGATCCACGCGGTAGTAACGGTAATTGTTCACGGGGTTACGAAACGCTTTCAGTTTTCCTTGGTTGTCCCAGTTTCGTAGGGTAAGCGGTGTCACACCAATTATTTCCGATGCCTGCTTAATGCTGAGATAGCGTCGCTTCATAAAAGAGTTTAGTAAGGTTTACTGGATACTGACGCTAACTTTATGAGGTTGTCTAGTAAGGTTTGTCCTGTAGACTACCAAGGTTTGACGTCTTCTTTAGTCTACTGGTTTGAAGATTTGATGTCAATAATGATTATCCACACTTAGTAACCTTTTTGTGGGTACTCCTCCTTGAGCTAGAAGCGTACGTAAAAGATGCCTGCATACATATAAGACTGAGAGCGCTAGGGAGAGAGGGTGTGATCGGGTAGGGGACTCTCCCCACCGCTTCCTAGACAAGAAGCGTGATTCAAGCTGGCGCTCCCAAAAATAGTGAGCGCTATGCCCTTTGTCATAAGTGAAAGAGTCTGTCCACACGTATCGGCTTTGCTTTTCCCGTAAATTAGCGGTAAGATGGGTGTATCGGGTGCCGTATCGGATATCAGCTCGGCTGTGTATCGGCACGCGACTCGGTCAAGGAGTGATGACGCTCACGTCCCTGGCCAAACGAAAACCGTGTTTCCCCGATTGCGTATATCGCACGGGGTTTTTTCGTTATCACATAGATAGCGAAGGCCCCCATGGGCTCTCGTTCATGGGAATACTTACAGACAACTTAGACGACAAAAGCATATACCGGCCTATCAGCGAAATAGCTGATGAGGTTCCATACTCACCTGACTCCGTGAGTCTTCTTGCGCGTACGGGCAAAATTGATGCGCGTAAGATAGAGGGTATTTGGCACGTGTCTGTTCCAAGCGTGCAGGAATACGCGTCGCGGTATATGCCCACCGCTGAGCTGGCAGATCAGACGCCGTACTCACAGGAGTATCTCAGCCTGCTTGCGCGGCGGGGTAAGGTTGACGCGCGTAAAATAAACGGCAAGTGGCATGTTTCACCCGCGAGTCTTGACGCCTATGCGGCCGCGCAGGGAAAGGAGACCGAAATTGTGACAGAGCCTGTTGTGAGTGCTGGAACGAGGGCTGTCCTTGCGTCCTCTCCAACTACCGCGCCTGCGCAGGATGCGCAGGAGAAGATAGACCTTTCGCATTTTCTGGAGGAAAAGCAGGAAGGCGAAGACAGGTCAAAGAGCGCGCCAGAGAGCTCTTCTATTTCCGAGTCCACAAACGCGTCCCCTGAACACGGCCACATTGTGAGCGCTCGGTCTTTGGAAAGCGATATAGCAGACGTGACGGGCGGCACACGGAAACTCCATATGAACATTACGGGTGATGCGTTCACAGAAGAATCTCCTAAGATGGCAGAACACGTTGCGCCGTCTCCTTCAGCTCCTCACCAATCGCACGAGACTCCTCAGTACACCCCCTCCACTGAGGAAGCTCGTCCGGTTGGGGACGCGCATGATTCTTTGGGAGAGAAAGTACGTGACTTTTTTCATCATAATGAAGTGCTGCCACAGGGCGGTTCTGTTCCAACAAGGCCCGCAACCGAGATCTCAGCACCTCGCAACCACACCACCTCTACAGATGTCCCCGGTCAGGCATCTTCACGTTCAGACGGTAGGACCTATCCTTCGCCAGAGGTTTCGGAGGATCCGGTAGACAGGGCGGCTGAGCGGCTTGCGGTGGCACTCGCGTCACGCTTTGACGCCAAGGGGCCTATTGGCCGGATGAATGATACGGCAAAGCAGACGGTGCGGACCCCAAAAGGCATGATGGCGGTGATGGTGGCGGTGGTAGTGACGCTCTTTGTGCTGGTGGGAGGATTCAGCTTTGGCAATGCGGACGCGCTCCTTAGCCGCGCGAGCACGACATTCCGTGATGCGACCACGGTTCAGGGGCACGTGCCGGGAACGCACGCGAACGAGGTGCTCCTGCTTGATGACGAGGGAAAGGTTTCTATTTACGGTCACATAGAGACCCATGGCCAGCTTCGCAGCTACGCTAAAGACGGCATCGCGCCGCTTGTTATAGATTCCACCACAACGGTGGAGAATCTTTCCGCGCAGTACTTTGATGGCCTGCAATCAAAGGAGTTTACACTTGCGTTTGTTACCAAGAACGGCAATTTCACCACAGAGCGGGTGGTGCTCAGGGCGGGTGCGGACATTTCGGGCGGCCTTACGGCGGACGGCATCAATGCCGGGCAGATCACCACGCGCGATCTCACGGCGCAGGACATTACGGTAGGGAACACGCTTGTCGTCTCTGGCGCCACAATGCTTCTTGACGAGCTTGTGGTGGAAGGAAAGCTTTCGGCGCTGTCAGACGTATTTGTGAGCGGGGACCTTGATGTTGAGGGGGACACGAACCTGGGAGGCGCGCTTACGGTTTCTTCAAACATCACTGCCCCCTCAGCGGTCCTTACTAGTGGACTTACGGTTGAGGGCCCCATTAGTGGTGAGACACTTGGCATTAGCGGCGCGGCAAGTGTGGGTGACCTTACGGCGGGGGATACGAGCGTGGGTTCGCTTACTGTCAACAGCGTCTCCATATTTACCGCCACAAGCACGTTTAAAAGTAACATTGTAGTGCAGGGGACGGGGGAATCCACATTTGCGGGTTCAGTGGACATTGACGGAGACCTGAACGTGGACGGAGCAATCACTTCGCCTTCCCTCTCTTCGGCTGGTACAAGCACGGCAAACCGATATGTTGCCTCTTCAACGGGTTCTGCTGCGGACCCAGCATTTACATTTGCGTCGGATCTGGATACGGGTATCTATTCACCGGGCGCTGATCAACTTGCCATCACGACGGGCGGGGTAGAGCGTTTTACCATAGATGCTTCGGGTAATATCGCGCTCACAGGGACGGGTACTTCCACGATGGCAGGTAATTTGGATATTGCGGGTGACGTGGAAGCTGTTACCGCATACATCACAAACCTTCGCGCCACAAACATCTACGATGCCACTTTGCAGGGCGCGATCACGGGCAACAACCAATCCATCACAGGGCTTTCTACACTGGGCGTGGGCACAACTTCCCCCTCCACCACGCTCGGTGTGGCAGGCTCTGCGTATATTACTGACGGTGTTGGTATCGGGGTGCTCAACACGGCGGCCGGCACACTTCAGACAAGCGGCAGCGCGACGTTTGGTGGGGACGTCACCATCAGCGGTACGGCTACGAGCACGGCGGCCGGTAATTTTGACGCTGCTGGTGATATCGCGGCTACAAATCTCTATTCTTCGGGGTTCGCCCAAATAGGCAGTGCGCTGACGGTTGGTAGTTCTCTTACGGTAAATTCTGGTCTTACCACCCTTTCAGAGGCGCGCATTACAACGCTCAACGCCACCACCACAACGGTGGATACGCTTGCGGCCAACAACCTGATTTCAAACACAGCAGGTCTTTCGGTGCTTTCAGATCTGCGGGCAGGTACGCTCAACGCTTCTACCACGCTTATTGATACATTGACGCTCACGAACCCCCTTGCGGTCACCTCGGGGGGCACGGGACAGGGCGCATTAGCGGCGGGGGAGATTCTTCTTGGTAACGGCACAAGCGGCATTACCTCAACGTCCACTCTTTCTGTTGTCCGCGGCGGCACGGGTGCCACTTCGCTTACAGCGGGCGGCGTACTGTTTGGTGGCGGCACTGATCCTATTACGGCTTCCGGTGTACTGACGAACGGGCAGCTGCTCATTGGCGACGGCTCGGGCGTCCCCACCGCCGCAACGCTTACCGCGGGCACGAACGTCACCATCACAAACGGTGCAGGTTCCATAGAAATAGCGGTGAATACCACTGGGCTTGATGCGGACACGCTGGACGGACTTGATTCGGCACAGTTCTTGCGTTCAGATGCATCAGATGAGTTTGAAGCGGGAGGCACCCTCACTATTTCCGGCACACTTGATACAAACGGAGATGTCAGTTTTGCAGACACAGACATCGCGTTTGACGGCGCTTCCACAAACTTCACTGTCACTGGAGACTTTTCCATCAACACAGACGACCTTGTTCTCACCAAGTCCACGGGCAACGTCGCACTCGGCCACAACCTTGATGTTGCCGGATCCGCCCAGTTTGGCTCTGGGGACGTGAACCTTATTGACTCAACGGGAAAGATTACAGGCCTCTCCACAACCTACTTCAACACGGACACCTCATCCAACCTTGCGGGCATTATCACGGACGAGACGGGAAGTGGTGCGCTTGTCTTTGGCGCAAGCCCGACGCTTTCCGGCGCCACGCTCAATGGACTTAGTATCATAGCGGACGCGCGTATTACCACGTTCAACGCCACAACGACAAGCGTGGGGACACTCCGCTCATTTGGCGCCGTTGACTTTGATACGACGCTCAATGTGGATGGGGACGGAACATTCGGGGGCCTTATTCACTCTCTGGCGGCGACGGGCACGTCCACGTTTGCGGCAAACGTGGAGATAGACGGGAACCTGGAGGTGACGGGTGTTCAACTCATTACGTCGGACCAGACAATAGGTGGAGACCTGATGGTAAACGGGGATACAACACTTGGCTCTGATAGTACAGATACTGTCACATTCAACGCACGGGTCAACTCGCATATCGTGCCCACAGCTACGAATACGTATGACCTGGGGTCAGACGCGCTCCGTTGGAGAATGGGATATTTTGAAACATCTGTTGGTGTGGGAGGCACGGCGACAACCACAGGTACGTCTCTTACTGCGGCCGGCGCGTACGCGATAGACGCGGGTTCCACGCTTTCTATAAACACTACGAACAACCAGGCGGTGATGTTTGGGACGGGAGCGGTGACGGTGCCTACGCTTCAAAGCACAAACGCCACTACCACCACGCTCTATACGGACAGTATTGGTGTTGCGTCAGAATACTTCACCACTCTTACGGGCGCCGGACTTACCATCAACGCAGGCTCTCTAGATGTGGGTGCGGGTTCTTGCGTCACGGTGAACGCTAATGACGTTGCGGTCACCGCAAACTGCGTGGACGCTGCAACGCTTGACTCACTCAACTCCACCCAGTTCCTTCGCTCAGACACGTCTGACAGTTTCACAAGCGGCACACTCACGTTTGACGCGGGTACTACGCTTGATATTGATGGCACGTTCAGAGCTGATGGGCAGAGCGTTCTGGCGGACGCGCGTGTTGCGACACTTAACGCGACGACGACGAGCGTAGATACGCTCACAGTTTTTGACAATGTGACGTTGGGGGATGGCAGTGGAGACACAATAACGCCGAACGGACGGTTCAACGCACATCTCATTCCTGCTACGTCAAACGCGTATGACTTTGGCTCTGATGCCCTACGGTGGCGCACGGCGTATTTGGAAAACTCATTGGTGCTTGGGGGGAACGCAACAGCAACGCCGTCCAGCTTCACCACTGCGGGTGCCTACACCATAGACACAGACGGGACGCTCTCCATCAACACCACAGACAACCAGGCGGTGACGTTCGGGACGGGAACGGTGACGGCGGGCGGGGCGCTTACAGTGAATGGGAACGCAACGCTTGGTAATGCGGCCACAGACAGCGTGGTCCTACGCGGAGATGTGACGCTTACGGACTCGGCTTCAACAGACCAACTTATGTTCGGGGCGGACGTGGGTCTGTACCGCGGAGCGGCGAACCGGCTTGACCTTGCAACAGGTGATTCGTTTAACCTTGTCTCCGGTGCTCTGCAGGTGGGCGGCACCACTGTTATCTCCTCAAATAGAGGATTGTTTGCCGCTGACGGGACGGAGCTTAACCCCTCCATCAGTTTTAGTGCGGATACCAATACAGGGCTCTACCGCCCGGCCGCGGACACTATTGGTTTTGTTACAAACCAGACAGAGGTGGCGCGCTTTACCTCAGGGGGTTTCTTTGGTATTGCCACGGACACCCCCGCCGTGGAGTTGTCTGTTGACGGCTCTGGCTACTTCACGGGCGGTCTCGGTATCGGCGTTTCAACCACCACGGCGGGGGTACTGCAGACAAGTGGGGATGCGTGGATAGGCGGCTCGCTTACGGTGAACGGCGCGTTTACGTCCGTCCCAAATGGCCAGGTGCTCTTTACTGGCGCGCCCACAGGAACAGGTATAGACGAAGGAACACTCTACATCAACCCCCCGTCTGCTGGTTCTAACAACGTGCTCATAGGCATTGCGGTGAACGGTACGGAGAGGGTGCGTATAGACTCGGAAGGGGACGTTCAGATTGTTGGTGCGTTCAGCTCCACCGCCACAGGTGGCATAAACGATTTTGCCGGCGCTCTGGTGGTGGACGGGAACACGACGCTGGGGGACGCGTCTTCTGACACAGTCACGTTCAACGCGAACATTGCTTCAGACATCATTCCAAACCAGGACAATGCGTTTGATCTTGGTTCTGCCACAAACCGCTGGCAGAACTTCTATGCGGTCAATACCCAGATAGACAACCTGATTGCGGGAGGCACCGCGTCATCCACGTTCTATATTAACCAGGACAACGCTACTGCCGACGCGGAGGACAGTGCGCTTGAGTTTGAACGGGGGACTGAGTCTCCGAACGCACAGATAAAATGGAACTCATCGGCGGATCGGCTGGAAGTGAACAATTTTCCGCTCCATGTTGAACACGAACTCACGGTGGCTGGCACAGGGACAAGCACATACTCAGGGGGTCCGTTGTGGTTGACGGGATCTTCTCAGGGCTCTGCGCTGGCGGACGCGATTTTATACATAAACCCAGGGAGCGCGGCGGCGGACGAGCAACTTCTCTCCATTGGTGTTGCGGGTGTTCAGCGCTTTGAGGTGGACGCAGAAGGGGATACGCTCATTCATGCTTCCTTGGGCGTGGAGAACGCACTCTTTGATATAAGCGATGACACGCTCACCATAAACGATAACCTGCGCGTGAACGGGAACAATATCAAGGACTCTGTCGGCACCACGCGCCTCACCTTGGGTGCTACGAACACCATTACGGGAAATGCAGCGGTCACGGGTAACTTCACCGCTGCGGGAGCGGGGCCGCACTACTTTTCCGCCGGCAACGTGGGAGTAGGGGAGACAACACCCCTCTATCTCTTTACTGTGGGCAATGGCGACCTTTTTGGCGTGAACTCATCTGGATTTGTGCTTATCCCAGACGGCACGGAAGGGAACCCTGCGTTTACGTTTACCACAGACACAAACACGGGTCTCTTCCAACCAGGGGACGATCTACTCGCGTTTACCACGGGTGGCACGGAGGCGGCGCGGTTTAACGCCTCTGGATTCTTGGGCATTGCCACAGACACGCCGTCCGCCGAGCTTTCCGTTGAGGGCTCGGGCATCTTCTCGCAGGATCTTTATGTAGGAGGTGACCTTACGATAGTCGGCTCCCAGGAGCTTACGGGAACGTCCACTGCGCATCACTTCGCCGCCTCAAGCTTGGGCGCGGCGGACGATCCGTCCTACACATTTACCGCGGACCAGGACACAGGTATATTTTCCGCGGGGGCAAATATTTTCAACATTACAACTGCGGGCACGGAGCGGCTTCGCATTGACGCAACAGGACAGGTGGGAATCGGCGGCACGCCGTCCGTTCCCTTCCATCTTCTGACATCTGCGGCTTCGGGTGCTCGGTTTGAGACGACGAACACTTCGGCGGCGTTGCTGGATCTCTATCACAACCCCGCAAGCGGCATGCCCGCTCCCGTCCTCTCGTTCAGCGGTGTGAACACATCTGCCGCCAGAAAAGGACTTGTTACGCTCACCGCCACTACCACGGACCAGACAGCGGGGTCTGAAGACGCGGACTTCTATCTCTCAACTGTTTCGGGCGGCACGCTTGCGGAACGCCTACGGCTTACCTCTACCGGCTCGCTCGGCATCGGCACCACCACTCCCTCTACCACGCTTTCTGTAAACGGCTCGGGCTATCTTACGGGGGGCTTGGGAGTTGGGGTGCTCAACACAACGGCAGGGACGCTCCAGACAAGTGGCTCCGCCACAGTGGGGGACGACCTGACAGTTTCAGGCGACACCTCTTTAGAGGCGGCCACCTCAACAAGTCATTATGTCTCCTCAACGCTTGGCCTCAACTCGGAATACTTCACCACCCTTACGGGCGCCGGCCTTACCATTAACTCAGGCTCTTTGGATGTTGGTGCAGGGAGCTGTATCACGGTGAACGCAAATGACGTGGCCGTCACTGCAAACTGTGTGGATGCCACCACGTTGGACTCCATTGATTCGGGCTCATTCCTGCGGAGTGACACCTCCGACAACTTCACTTCAGGCACGCTCACATTTGATGCTGGCACAATATTGGACGTGAACGGCCTCGGTGACTTTGCGGATCTTCGTGCGGCGGTGCTGAACGCAACTACCACCAATCTTGGCACCCTGAACGTTTATGGTCTCTCCATTCTTCCTGATGCGAGGATCTCGACCCTCAACGCCACCACAACCAACACTGACTCTCTCACCGCAGGAACCGCAGACATCAACGGGGGCACGATTGATGGCACGGTGATTGGTGGCTCTTCTGCTGTCGCCGGCACCTTCACCTCTCTTACCGCCACCGGGGCAACCTCTCTGCAAAACGCCACCGCGACCAGCGCATACGTCTCTTCCACCCTTGGTCTTAACTCCCAGTATTTCACTACGCTCACGGGTGCGGGACTCACCATCAATGCAGGCTCTCTGGATGTTGGTGCCGGCTCCTGCATCACCGTCAACGCCAACGACGTTGCGGTGACCGCAAACTGTGTGGACGCTACCACCTTGGATTCCATTGATTCAGGCTCGTTCCTCCGCTCAGACACGTCAGACTCATACACCAGTGGCACACTCACGTTTGACGCAGGTACCACGCTTGACGTTGATGGCACGCTGCGCGGAGACGGACTCTCGATCTTGGCAGATGCGCGGGTGAATACGCTCAACGCAACAAGCACATACAGCGACACGCTCACCGTTCCCGGCCTTTCCATCCTTACGGACGGCCGCATCGCTACCTTGAACGCCACCACCACAAACGCAGGCACCCTGCGTGTCTTTGGAAATTCCCAACTTGACGGCACGCTTTCTACTGCTACCACCACGGTGATGGGCGACCTCATGGTGCAGTCTTCAGGTGGCGCGGCAACGCATCTCTATGTAGACAATAATAACGGGAGAGTAGGGATAGGAACGGCGAGTCCAGGACACGCTCTTGATATTTCAAAATCTGCTGTCGGCTCAAGTGTTCAGATGAGTATTCAAAACACCGATAACACTAATGGATCCTCCCACTCTATTTTGAGGATCGCGACTGGCGGCTCTTCTAGTGGCGATGCTCGCATTAACTTCTCTGCAGTGGGCGAAACAGACTGGAATATTGGAATAGATAATAACGATGCGAATAAGTTTAAAATTGGCCCGGCTATAGATGGTTCATCTTTTATAACAGTAACTACGACTGGTCTTGTTGGAATTGGGGACACATCACCCGCCGCACTCCTTACCGTCGGTTCGGGTGACCTGTTCCAAGTAGACTCAAGTGGGAATGTCTCAACAAGCGGAACGCTTACGGTGAACAACGGTCTTTCCATTCTCTCCGACGCTCGTGTTGCAACACTCAATGCGTCAACCACGTCTGTCGGGACACTCCGTTCGTTCGGTGCTGTGGACTTTGACACTACGCTCAACGTTGATGGCGCCACCACACTCGCAAATGCCACCTCATCAAGTCATTACGTCTCCTCAACCCTCGGCCTCAACTCCCAGTATTTCACCACATTGACCGGTGCCGGCCTCACGATCAACGCAGGCTCTCTGGACGTTGGTGCGGGCTCCTGCATCACCGTGAACGCCAACGACGTTGCGGTGACTGCAAACTGTGTGGACGCGACCACACTCGACAGTATTGATTCTGGTTCGTTCCTGCGGAGCGATACGAGCGACAGCTTCACGAGCGGAGTTCTCACCATAGACGCGGCTGCGGACTTGGATATAAACGGCGACCTTATTGTTTCTGACACGGACGTCGCCTTTGACGGCGCTTCCACAAACTTCGCCTTTACGGGAGACGCCACGTTCAACACGGACGACCTTACTATCACCAAATCCACGGGCGTGGTCACCCTCGCCCATGGCCTTACCGTTTCCGCTGGCTCTGTTGCGTTACCCGCGGGAGTCATCTCAAACACAGAACTTGAAAACTCCACCGTCTCCTACGGCGGTATCCAGCTCTCTTTGGGCGGCAGTGACGCGACACCCGCCTTTGATCTTGCCGACGCGACAAACCTACCTATTGTAGCCGGCACCACAGGCACACTCACAGTTGTACGGGGTGGCACGGGGGCGACAACGCTCACGGGGCTTCTTATTGGTAACGGTACGTCCGCTGTTACTGCTACCACGCTTTCCTCTGGGATTTCTGGGCAACTCTCAGACGAGACAGGAAGTGGCGCGCTTGTCTTCGGCACCTCTCCCACGCTTTCCGGCGCCACACTCAACGGGCTTTCCACTATTGCGGACGCACGGATTACCACGCTGAACGCCACCACGACATCGGTCGGAACGTTACGGGCGTTTGGCGCCGTTACATTGGATTCAACACTTACGGCAACAGGTGGGCTTTCTACTCTTTCAGATGCCCGCATTGCTATTTTGAACGCCACTACCACAAACATCGACACACTTACGGTCAACACCTCGTTGACCAACACCGGCACAAGCACTGCACGCCGTTTTCTTGCCTCGGATCTTGGGGGGGCGGGTGCGGCAGCGTTCGGGTTTTCTGGAGACACTAACACGGGCATCTATAGCCCAGGGGCGGACCAGCTCTCTATTACCACGGGTGGCACTGAAAGAGTCCGTGTTGGGAGTGGCAACACTATAATCCTTGGTTCCGGCGAGGGTGGGACGCCTGCGGCCACGACGCTCCGCGGGGCTGCGGCGGCGGGTTCAAACATTGCAGGTGCCGACTTTACTTTTGACGCCTCAAACGGCACTGGAAGCGGAGGATCGGGAATGTTTGTCTTTAGAACCGCCGCAAGTACATCTGTCACTCCCACCTATGCTTCAAGCACTGTGGACTCCCAGATTGACGACGACACAACGGATACGTTTACTACGACGCTTCCCTCGTCAGGTTCCAACAAGATTGCCATTATGAGCGTTTCTATGGGAGACGGCGTCATTAATGATGATGACACGTGGGTGAGCAGCATAGAACTTGACTCGGGGGAGGACTTTACGCGGCTTGACGGCGCGGTAGCCCCTGGTTCGCAAGGAGACCATGCGGTAGAGCTTTGGTATCTTGTGAACCCGCCTTCAGGAAACAAAACGGTGACGGTCACATTTGTAGACTCAATTTTATCCACGGTGTATGGTCTTGCGGTGTATGAAAATGTGGATCAATCATCTCCATTTGGTACTGTTTCTACAAATTCGGGTGGAAGTTTAAGCGCTACCACTACCGTATCGAGCTCGGCCGGGGAGCTTGTTATTGGCGTGTTAGCTAAGGCGAATGCAGGTGAAACGCCCACCGTGGGAGCTGGGCAGACGGAGCGGTGGAACGCGCTTGCAAATGGTATTGGAAGACCGGTCTGGGGAGCCGGCTCTGAAGAGGCGGGAGCGGCGACTGTTGAAATGTCCTGGGATTGGTCCGGCACTGATCGTCCGTGGGCGATCCTCGGAGTTCCGCTAAAACCCGTGGATGTATCAGAATCATCGAACACATTCGCATCGCGCCTCAAAATTCTTAATACCGGGAATGTTGCGGTGGGGGACGTGACGGCGAACGAGCTTCTTACGGTAAACGGTGTTCTGTCTCTTGCCGAAACGTCCGCTCCGTCTTTAACGTCTGGTTTTGGGAAGCTCTATGTGAGCTCAAGTGACTCAAAACTTTACTTTATTGATGACTCGGGTAGTTCTTATGACCTTACGGCTGGGGGCGGAGGAGGCTCAAGTGAGTGGGTGGACGCTGGAACACACGTCTACCCCAAAGAGGGTGACTACGCCGCATTCCCATACTTTACGGCTACGTCCACAAGCGCCACCTCCACCATTGCCCATTCACTTACGGTAGACGGGACAACGCTTGTAGTAAACGCGAATGAGAACAGGGTGGGGATTGGCACCGCGAGCCCCGGCTTTACGCTTGACGTTGGCGGGACGCTCAACACGAGCGGCGCGGTGACGTTTGCAAGCACGCTTAACGTGACAGGAAACATTACAAACACAGGAACCACCACGGCGCGGCGTCTACTTGCGTCTGATCTTGGCAACGCGACTGCGGCGGCGATTGGATTTAGTGGGGACTTAAATACTGGTATCTACTCTTCTGGAGCGGATACGCTTAACTTTACTACTGGCGGAACGGAGCGGGTGCGTATTAACTCCAGTGGTCAGCTTCTTGCGTTAAACGGATCAAGCGGTACACCGACTCTCAGCTTTGTTAACGACACAAATACGGGTATGTATCTCGAGGGCGCGGACTCGCTTGCGTTTTCTACGGGGGGTACGAGGCGGATTCTTATTGATTCCTCTGGCAGGGTGGGAGTTGGTGTGACGCCCGCCGCGGAATCGCTTGAGTTAAGCGGCGCGCTTCTTTTGGGGAACGCGGCAGGAACGGCAAATGGCACTATGCGCTGGACGGGGTCTGACTTTGAGGGGCGCAAGGGTGGCGCGTGGGTGTCTTTGACCGGGGGAGGGGGCTCGTCTCTTACAGATCACATTAGCTGGCAGGTCACGACAGACTCAAACGCCTCAAGCGCACAGTATAATATGTTCCAGAGTTCAAACTACACGGGTATGGCATCTACCACCCACTCATCCTCCGGTATTGTCTATACTTCAACTGAGGGCCGGTTCACCATAGCGACAACAGGCAAGTACTTTATTAATCTAAACGCCATTGTGGAGCAGGCGAGCGGCTCGCTTATGGATTTTGTGATCGCCGTAAACGGGACGGGCGTTGCCACCAGCACTATCTTTAACGCCCACCAGACAGACCCCGACGAAAATACCTTCTCTATAATTAGGTCACTCACTGCCGGCGACTATGTTGAGTTTCTGATTGACGGTGTAAACACCGTCTCGGTAGAGGCTCGGTCCGGCGTAAACATCTTCCCCGCAACGGACGGGGGCGCTGACCTTGCAGAAAACTACGTAGCAGGGGAGACGGTGGAGCCTGCGGACGTGGTGGTGTTTGGCGAGGGCCGCAAGATATTTAAATCTACTGCGGGCTACCAAAAAGCGCTTGCGGGTGTGGTCTCCACCTTCCCAGGGCTGTTGTTGGACAAGTTTAACGGGGGCGTACCACTTGCGCTCTCTGGCCGCGTGCCCGTACGGGTGACCACAGAGAACGGGCCCATTGCGGTAGGCGACTATCTTACCAGTTCTGCCACCGTGCCGGGAGCGGCAATGCGCGCGACGGGTCCTGGTCCCGTGATAGGTACTGCTCTTAGCGCATTTGGTACCGAGGGAGAAGATGTTCAACAAGGGGCGGTGGAGGTGTTTGTTAACCTTGGGCACTACAGCGGGGAGGCACACACCGAGCTTGCGTTTGAATGGAATGAGTTTGGCACCTCGCTCAACACGTTTGGTGCAACGGTGAATATTGAGGAGCTTTCGTTTGATAGTGCGAAGCTTTTGAGTGTGAAGCCCATCAAGTTCAGCGTGACAGGTGAGGATGGTATTACTCGCACAGACGTGGGCTTTAATATAGACGATCTTGCGGCGGTCGCGCCCGACCTGGTGACGTGGTCTGAAGCAACAGATACCGCCTCGTCCACACCAGAGAAGGTAAAATACGAGAAGTTGGGGCTGTACTTACTTGAGATGTTCAAGGGAGTGGAAGGGCGGCTGGCCGCGCTTGAGAAACAGGCGTCAACGACAAAATCCGAATCCCTAAGCACGAATTCCGAAGCAAATTCAAATGACGAAAGTAGCAATACAGAAACACCGGAAGAGGTGGTTGCGGACCCGACAAACGGATCGGACGAGCTTGCGGTTGTAGGGGAGACCCCATTCGAGTCAACGAACTCTACGAGTACGGTCTCAAACGGGGCAGGCGACGAAGATGACGCAGCTACGACCACCCCGAGTGATGCGATTGATCCAGAAGACACACTTGCCACGGACGGGGACACGGAGACGGGTGAGCTAACCACTCCTTCGCCAGAGGCTACGGAGGGCACGGCAGACTTGGCGACCTATAAGTTCTCGACAGGTGAGGCGCGGGAGATGCTGGGCACTACATGGAAAGTGGACGGGCAGGGCGTGGCGCTATTCGCCGACCTTACAAAGAGTGAGACGGAAGAGGGTGGCAGGCTTGCGGGGCTGTTTAAAACGATCTTTGGGGTGGCAAAGAGCCAGCTCGCGTTCCTGGGTAACCAGGCTCGGAGTGTGATGGGTGAAAACAGCACGATTGCGAACGAGACAAGGTTGGACGAGATAGGGGAGGACGAGACGAAGAAGATGTACGCCACCTACGGTGTGGCAAGCTCACGCGCCGAGTTCATGATTGCCGGCTCAGGCGTACTGCAGGAAGGAGCCGACGGTGAGACGGTTGCTAGGATCCGCTTCCATGAATCATTTATCTCGCTTATCAGCGAGACGGAGCCGATCCGCGTGAGTGTGACACCAACGGCGCGAGTGAATGGCGGGCTTTATGTTGCGGAGAAGACACGATTTGGCTTTGAGGTGCGGCAGATAAGCGGCCAGGACGAGGGCGCGACGTTTGACTACATTGTTATTGCCCGCCGGGCAGGGTTTGAGAGAGGAGATAGTGAGTGGCCTTCAGGCGCGGAGCTTCCTCAGCCCGACCCGTCTGTGCCACCTGCTTCACAGGATGTGAGCGAGAACACCACAGACACTGGCACGGCAACAACCACTGATCCCGGTGCAGCTGATACTGTATCCACATCAACACCTTCTGAGGAGGCAGTGAACACCGGCGGAACAGAAACTGTCGCACCCGAACCTGCGCCAGCACCTGAACCAGAGCCGACACCCGAGCCACCAGCAGAGTCAGAACTTGCGCCGGCTGCAGAACCCGAACCTACCTCCGAGCCAGCGGCAACTCCCGCGGAGTAGTGAAATATACAGTGAAAAACTCGCATAATGTACTGGGAATTGAGCGTTAGTACGTGAATATTGGCTGTGGGTAACACAGACCCACAGGGAACCCATGTCTGGTATAATGAAAGGAGTAAATACAAGAACTATACAGAGGATATCTCGGAGGGGGAGATATGACTTTTGTATTGCTAAAAACCAATAAATTAGAAATTATGTCTACTGACGTACAGTTTGGCCACATGCAGCGGGTGGAGGCCAATCCACATACCCCTCCGCCAACAGAGAGGCCTGTAGTGGACGAAGGGAACCTAACAGGAGGTGGTTTGTTCTTTGACTACGTGATGAAGATAGCAATTTACCTTACAGCGTTTCTGGTGCCCGTCTTCTACTTCTTCTCTTCAGACACTATAGGGCTCTCTAAACACCTTTTGCTGACCTTATTGGCGTTTATTATACTTCTTGCGTGGGTGGGGAAGGTGATAGCCACGGGCTCGTTTTCGTGGCGTAAGACCAGACTACTCTGGCCTGCACTCGCGCTAGGCGTCATAGCAGTGGCAAGTACGCTTACTTCGGCCGCTCCGTGGGTGAGCTTCTATGGTGACGTGGGGCGATTTGCGTTCAGCACTATGGCGATACTCGCTTACCTCATTGTCTTCTTTGCCGCGCTTGAGAACATGACGAGGAAAGAAGCGCGCTGGACGGCGGTTGCGGCGGTTGCGGCAAGCGTGGTGGCAACACTCATCTCGTTCCTGCAGTTCGCGGGCGTACATGTGTTGCCCGGGGCATTTACGGAGAATGAACTTTTCACGCCGCTGGGTTCACTGTTCGCGCTCGCGCTCTTCAGCGCCTTTTCACTTCCCATTGTCATAGATCTTTTTGGTTCTGTGAGAGCACTCTGGAAACGCGTTGTTCTGGCGGTTATAGGTTTGGCGCAGCTGACACTCCTTCTTATTGTGAACTTTGATGCTGCGTGGATTTCCTTGGCCATTGCGCTACTTGTGTATGTCGGCCTCATCAGCTATCGGCAGGGATTTTTCTCTTCCGACTGGGCCCGCCAGCGGCGCATCATTGTGCCACTTCTTATTCTGGTAGTCTCTGTTTTGATGTGGCTGCTTCCTTCAGCCCCGGCGCTCAACGTGGTGCAGGTGCCTGCGGAAATAAGTCCCTCATACAGCGCAAGCTGGAACGTGGTGAAGAACGCGTGGAGTGGGAATTTTATTCTAGGCTCTGGTCCCGAAACATTCCCGTACGAATACGCGCAGGCGAAGTCTGCCACGCTCAACCAGACGAACTTCTGGGGGGTGAACTTTTCTGACGCGAACGCGGAGATGCTGACGTGGCTTGCGAACCTTGGCCTTCTGGGGGCGCTGGGTCTTCTGGCGTTCATTGTCTTCTTTGTTATTGGCGCCTTTTACGCCTTGAAGCGTATGGGAGACGGTGAGGCAGGACTTGCGATGGGACTGTTTTCTGCATGGGTCTTCATTCTTGCTTCAAAATTTTTCTATCCCACTACGGTGTCTCTTGAGATTTTCTTCTGGCTGCTCCCAGCGCTCTTTATGGCGCGGGTGACTGCATCTGAGGGACTTCTGCAGACCTACCAATTTAAAGCAGGATCTATGAAGACGTTGGTTGCCTTCGTGCTTTCCATTGTGCTCTTAGTTGTGGGCATTGGTGGTCTGTATCTGACGGTCCAGCGCTTTGTCTCTGAGCGCGCGTACGCGGCTGCGGTGAGCGGCGAGGTGACCGCGGACTCATTGCCTGACCGTCTACAGAACGCGGCGCGAGCTATACAGACCCATGGACAGGCGCCTCGGTATTACCGCACATTCTCTCAACTTGCGCTTGCGCGAGTGAACGTGATAGTGGGGGAGATAGGACAACGTCAAGGGCAGCAGCAACAGGCAACTGCCGAGGAGTCACAACAGGTACAGAACCTGACGGCGCAGGCGATAACGGCGCTTCAGCAGGCCAGGCAGCTTGACCCAGAGAATGTATCGCTTCTCATTGACGTTGCGGAGTCATACCGGGCTATGAACGCGTACGTTGACGGTGCGAACGACTTTGCCGCACAGGTGTATGAGCGTGCGGTGGAGCTTGAGCCAGTAAACCCATTCATCAGAACTCAGCTTGCGCAAACGTACTTGGTGCAGGGTGGTTTCTTTGCCAACCAGAATGTGCGGAGCGGCGAGCCGCTAGAAAAGGCGCAGGCCCAGCTTGAGCGCGCGGTGGAACTTAATCCAAACTATTCAAACGCACGCTACTTCCTTGGCCTCATTTATGACAGGCAGGGGAACAGGCAAGGGGCGATAGAGCAGTTTGAAAGGGTTGCAGCGCTCAACCCGAATAATCAGGAAGTACAGATCATTTTGACGAACCTTCGTGCTGGCAGGCAGGCTCTTGCCCCTCCCGCAGCTGGGGACTCCCCTCCATTGGAGGGCGAGGAGGCAGAAGGGGTTCCGGCAGGTGGGGAAGAACAGCAGCCCTAAAAATTGGATACACTTCAACCCTAGAAGCACTAACAAAACGCTAACAACAAAACCGCCCGCGGGCGGTTTTGTTGTTACGTAGCATGCTACGTAACAGGAGCTTTTCTTGTTTTTGAGGGGCTTTTTTGATACTCTTAATCCTCACTTGGGCCCGTATTACATCCGTAGAGCGGAGCGATACGAGCCCGGCATTCGGATGTCACACAAACACGTTTGTGCACATCCTCACTTGGGCCCGTAGCTCAGCTGGCAGAGCGCCTCATTTGCACTGAGGAGGTCGCAGGTTCGACTCCTGTCGGGTCCACGAATAAAACCGCCTACTGGCGGTTTTTAGCGTGCTTATCCACAACTGTGGATACTATTTTAATTGACGTCAACCCTATAAAAGCTTAGTATTGTGGTTACAGAGGGAATGAAGTGGGAAGATGTGGAAGAAAGTGTGGAAAACCAGGTCATTCTGTGGATAAGTTGGACGGAGCATGGAGGGTGTTCCTTACAACCTGAACAGTGATAACTAGCGCATTTTTGTGTTTATAGGCGAATTTAGACATTCTGTTGACGCGAAACGGCGGCTTTCCATTCCGGTGAAGTTTAGGAAAGAGCTAGGCAAGCGTGCCGTGCTGACCAAAGGGTTAGACAGCTCGCTTGTACTCTATCCGCTGGACGAATGGAAGAAGCTTGCTGAGAGGCTCGCAAACCTGCCCATAGGACAGGAGAAGATGCGGCGGTTTGTCCGTAGCCGCTTTGCGGACGCGGCTGAAGTCTCGTTTGACTCTCTTGGGCGCATCCTCATTCCAGATACGCTTGCCCTACACGCACATCTTGAAAAGAACGTGGTGGTAGCGGGTCTGTACACCCGGGTTGAGTTATGGGACGAGGAGCGGTGGGGTGTGTATAAAGAGAAGGCGGAACAGTCAGCAGACGAGATTGCGGAAGAGTTGGGAGAGGAAGGGCTGTATTAACTTTCAAGGGTGACACCTGCGGTTTCCCCCTTGAACGAATCCCCCTTCCCTTAAATAGTATTGCTCGCGCGAAATGAATTCGTCGCTTCGCAATCGTTTAACTAATAGAATAAATGACTGATACGGTACACAAACCGGTGATGATTGGGGAGGTGATGGAGCTTCTGGATGTGAAACCGGGAGGCACATATATTGACGCGACGCTGGGTGGCGGAGGATATACCGCAGAATTGCTTGCGCAGGCGGCACCAGACGGTAGAGTGCTTGCGCTAGACGCAGATGCAGACGCTGTTCACAGAGCGCGGAAAAGGTTCGGGACGGGATCGTCTATCAATGAGAAACGCAAACCCTCACAACGATCTCGCTCCGAACCTGTTTCGCACGCAGGAGGGGAGAGTGGTTCACGGTTGGTTCTACAAGAAGGAAACTTTCGTGACATCGCTC
>CAZPCT010000020.1:0-14709 GCA_964585325.1 uncultured Candidatus Saccharibacteria bacterium | reverse complement strand
AGGGGTCTCTGTGTTCATTGTCGCTTCTTCAGCAGATTCTGCCGCCTCTTTTGACGAGACCTGCGGCTCACCCACGCTTGTAATTTTTTGATCAACTTTCTCTCCTGCGCTGATCTTACGTGCCTGTTTACCAAACCGCTCCCTAAGGAAGTATAGCTTGGAACGGCGAACCTTGGGCCGGGAGACTATCTCTATTTTTTGGACAAGCGGTGAGTAGAGGGGAAAGATCTTCTCAACACCTACATTTCCCGCTCCTATCTTGCGTACCGTGAAAGTCGCACCGGGTTCCGTACCATGTTTGTGCGCAATGACTACCCCCTCAAACACCTGGATGCGCGAACTTTCCTCAATCTCCTTCTTTTTCGCCTTCATGGCGGCACGCGCGGTCTTGGAAAGCTTTTGTCCCACTTCGTGCGCCTTGATGTCAGGAACAAGCTGGTGCACCCGCACCACGTCCCCAACACGAAAATCAGGCACCTCTCTAGAGGTGTATTCCTGTCTGATAAACTGTTCTAGCTTATTCATAACACTACTTTCTTAACCGTGCTTACAAGGCATTAATGCGAATTCGTTCGCTGGTCACTCTCTGCCTTGCGGCAGAATACGAATGACACGAATGCTCCGAATGCGTGAAATGAAATCTGAAATCTCTAATCTTATGTCTGAAATCAGGTGGCTATTCTACCATAAAAGGTAGATTCTTCAAGGCACGCGCAAGATCTGCGGGGAGGGGGCTGGAAAACGAAAATTTTTCTCCTTTAGGACCCTCAAAACTAAGAAAGGAGGCATGAAGAAAAAGCCTTCCCACGGTTTTTGGCCCCCTCATTCGTTTTCGCGCATATTTTCTGTCCCCTGCTACAGGATGTCCTATGGCCTGCATGTGAACGCGTATTTGGTGCATGCGGCCCGTCACCGGCGTAACTTCCACCAGCGTAGTCCGGGCGTACCTCTTGAGCACCCGCCAGTACGTCTGTGCGTTCCGGGACGTACGGGAGGCACGAGACAGGTTCCGGTATACCCGCTGCTTTGTGGGGTCTGTTTTTGCCCTCCCTATGGGGTAGGAAACACTTCCATCTTCTTCGTCCAGCGTACCAAGTACCAACGCGGTATATTTCTTGGTCACCCGCCGGTCCGCGAACGCTTGCTTGAGGTGTTGGAACATGGGCTGTGTGCGCGCTACCACCATCACACCAGAGGTCTCCTTGTCCAAGCGGTGCACAATGCCGGGTCTGAATTTTTCTTCACCCACTCCGGCAACTTCTGGATAGTGCGCAAGAAGCCAGTGCACGAGTGTTCCACGCGGCGTTGACACTGCCGGGTGCACCACCAACCCCGCGGGCTTGTCTAGTATGACAAAGTCACGGTGCTCAAAGAGCACGCTGGGTTGCGGGGAAACGTGTGGTTCCGGTTCAAGCGTCAGTTCTACTGGAAACTCTTTTTTAAGAGAAACTCGCTCCCCCTGTGCCAAACGGTAACTGGGTGAGGCTTCATTCCCCTCAACACGAACAGCGCCTTTCTTAATCAGTTTCTGTATCCACGAACGCGAAAACTCCTCAACCCGCCCCTGGAGAAAAAGGTCAAGCCGCATACCCGCCTCATCTGTTGTTACGGTAAATCTGTTCATTAACCCTATTATAACAAAGAGGCCGCAATGCGGCCTCTTTGTTGAATGACACTCACACTCTCAAATATCCATTTACGTATCAAGTGGACTCACCGCTGTCTCAGCCGCTTCTGTGTTATCTGCCTAAATTCTTTACGGTGTTGTTGATTGTCTGGATCGGACTAGAGACTCCCCCTTCCTGCTCCGTCGTTGTTCCCGTTCCCGAACCGTCTGAAGTGCTTGTTCCTGTCTCTTGTGTTCCTGGATCCGTGCTTGTTGCCGTACCGCTACCGTTCGTGCCTACCTCCACATTGAGCTCTAAGGCAACCTCCAGCGCTATCTTCCCTTCGCGGACGCTTTCTTGGGCGACTTTAAAGAGTAAATACGCATCAAGAAATTTGTCCTCGGTCACCCGCTCCTTTCCCGCATCAACCGTCTGACGCGCAAGCTCCAGCTTATTTGTCATATCAGTCTGGACACGTTTTGAAAAGAGCTCTCTTTTTTTATTGAAATAGGTCTCGGTTTCCATGATGGCCTGCTCGGCGTCCCGCTGCTTTTCTTCAACAACGCGCCTCACTTCCTCAGGATCGGTGCTCTCAGTAATCTGCGCCTCAATTCTGTGCCCCGATTCTCCAACCCGGGTGACCACTGCTTTGATCTGACCCACCAGTGCTGCTATTTCCGACTTGCGTGCCGGGTCTGTTCCTTCGCTTAGTTTTTCCAGAATATCACCATGCGCCTGGAAGCTAGCCTCAACCGCAGCGCTCAGTTTCACGGCAGCCTCCGTTCCTTGTGTCTGTTCCACCTGCGCCAGCCGTTCCTCAACCTTCCCCGCGTGTTCTTTAAAACGGGTCTCTATTTGCGCCTGGGTCTCTGAAGTAAGTTCCCCACGCACCGCTAGCTGCTGGGCCTCCTTCAGTCGTTTTGTGGCCAGTTCAGCCTGTACCTTTGCCTCCGCCTCAGTTCCCACAGCAACAGCCGTCTGCACTTTCTCAAGCACATTCACCTTGACACCATAGAGCGTCTCACCAGGCAACGCGTCCCCAGCGGCAAACGCGACACCAGTAGCTGCCATAACGGCAACCAGAGCAACAGGCACTGCTTTTGAAAAAAGTGGACGTAAAGAGAAGGGAGAGAAAGAAGCGAGTGTGCCTACCGGCGCGCTTGCGCGCAGCGGCTTCATCTGCATGTATGATAAAAGGCTGGCACGCATGAAGTCTTTTTCACTACGTGTCAGCGTTACGCGCCGCAGAAGGGCAGTTAATTGTGTAACAGTGTCTTTCATTTTTAGTTTATTTCTCCTCTCTCGTCTTCAATAAGTTTTCGTAATTTTTTGAGCCCCCGGTGAATGCGTACAGAGATAACGTTCTCACTTTCTCCGGTCACTTCCGCTATTTCCCGCGGCTGCAAATTGTCCACGTACCGCATATAGACGGCCTCCCGGTATTTTTCGTCAAGGTCTTTAAGAAAGACCATAAGCATCTTCCCTTCCAGATGGTCTACCGTCTCTTCCCTGCGGTCCTCGCCCGGGTCAAATCCATACTCTTCCTGCATGACCTCTAAAGAAAGTTCTGTCCGTTTTTTCTTCTTGCGCGCCTCATCAATGATGATGTTGGTGGCAACCTGGTAAAGGAAGGCACGCATATTATCTATCTCGTTCCCTTCCCGCACGTAGTCCCACACCTTCATATACGTCTCTTGGACCACCTCTTTCGCGCGGTCCCGGTTGTATACTCGGAAGTAGCAGTGCCGGAAAAGAGCTTCCGAATACTCCTCGTACGCCTTCAAATATTCCTTTTCCATCCGTTTGGAGTTCATAATCTATGACGTGAGACTGCGTAAATACTTACGTTTTGTGTGGATAGTCTATAAAGTGCCCTGTTTATAACAAAAAAAGACCCAAAAAGCCAGCTGCGCCATAAGGGAGTTACCGCACCTCAATGTCCCAATGCTGTCCACAACTTGGAAAAGGGGCTCGGCTTCCAACTGGCACACCTGCACAATTCTGGTCCGAGCGTCTGTATTCAAGGGCGTAAACCGTCCCGCGTGTTGGATGACACCATAATTCTGCAGCATATTTTCCCGTTCGTGATGGCGGTTGGCAACGCTGGAAGGTTGAAAGTATGTGATTTGAGGCAGCAGAGGTGTCATCTATATCTATCTTATAACCTTGGTAATGCCCGCTTCCCGGCGAGTGACTTCCTCCAGTGGCACTCGTGACTACCACGGAACACCCGCATTCAATTTTGAATAGAATTATTTCCTTTACGACGCCATCACGAATACCTTCCAATGTGACGCCCGATCTTACTTGAATCCCTGCAGCAGTAAGTTGTGCCCTTGCCTGTGCATCTGAAAGGGGCTCTCCGGGACTAAATACAGAGGAACCCGGAGGGGCATTATAGGGAATTTCAACGCTTTTTACCAAGACGTCCTCAGGGGTTTCTCCCGTCACCGGATCCCCGGGTTGCACAGAACAGTTAAATGAGTACCACGTACCTATAAGATCATCTTTAAAGAAGGTGTAGAGGACAAAGTTGACCGCCGCCCACGCAAGCAGGACTATGAGAATACCAATAACTACCTTGACCAGGCGGTTCCTGCCGCTCTTGTATTTGTTTTCGTTGCCTCCCGCGGTCAGTATCTCAAAACCACCCCACGCGGCCACAATAACGGCAATAACGGGGACCACCGTCTTTATGACAAACGTGATGATGTTCTGCCCCATTTCCGCCGCATGGCAGATGGTGCACGGCTCTCCTATAACAGTGTCACCCGTGCCCCGTTTTCCACACGGGACAAAACCTTCGTCAGGGTCGGGAAAGAAAAAATTGCCAGGCGCGTCTGTTCGCTCGTTGCCTCCACCCGAGTCGTTCTCGTCAGCGTACGCCAAGGGACTTAACGTGTAGTGCGAAGTCTGCAGGCCTTGAGTAACAAAAAGCGCCGCCCCAATAAGCAGGACTGCCAAGAGAAGAGATGCCACAATACGCATGCTCTGCATTGTGCTTTTATTATAACAGAAAAACGCCTGCGCGGCGTTTCTTAGTGGACCTGAGGGGATTCGAACCCCTGACCTCTGCAATGTCCCGATAACTTTGGTGGGCTCATGTGGACCCGGCGGGAATTGAACCCGCGCCTCCGCAATGCGAATGCGGCGTTTTACCACTGAACTACGGGCCCACCAAAGTTATCGTGGATCCTCGATTTTAACTAAATTGTGAATGTTTTTTAATAAGGCGCTCAATCGCTCCCCTGCTCTTCCATGACTTGATCTGACTCTCTCGCTGTCGAGCATCTCTCCTGGTTTTAAACTTCTCTGTGTGAGTAACCTTCCACGGAATATAGCGCCTTGTAGACTTTACCCTACCCTTATTGTGTTTGCAAAGACGCGCAGAAACCTCGCCGTCGCAACTGCCGATGTAGTAAGCGCCGTTTTTCTGAGATTTGAGAATATAAACAAAAAACATTCAACAATTTTAAAAATCGGGACGAATGCAGCGCTCTACCAGCTGAGCTACAGGCCCGCAGTATTTATTGTGAGAGCGCAAAGTACCTGGCAGCAAATTCCCAGAAGGCATCATTTCCCTCCAGCTTGGCCACGCATTCAGATGCCACCGCCAACGCGGGTGCGTTGGGATGAAGCTGTTCAATGGGGAAGTGCCGGTAGACCCACGCCACTCTCCCGTCATATTCTTCAACTGCCCGCTCAAGTGTTGGGTGAAACCGCTGACAGAACGGGCAGTCAAAATCTGAAAACTCCACTATAGTCACCTCCGCGTCTGCACTCCCGCGGATATGATCATCCTCGCGTGCGGGTCTCATAGTGTAGACCGCGTGTCCTTCTGACTCTCCCTCTGCACCAGAAAGTGCTGAGTCAATGCGCTCTTTAACCTGTTCGTAGGGCAAAGCACCAGAAAGCACAAAGCGCTCCCCTGCACGCGTGACAATGACAGAGTACGGCGTGCCCGTGGCGCCTGCTAGCTGCGCCTCTGCTTCATCCTCAGCCACCCTGTCTGTCATTGCGGGGTCTGCGAGGCAGGACGCAAACGCATCCGCATCAATCCCTTGCTCTTCAGCAAAGGTTGCCAGCGCCTCGTCAAACGTAGCAGGATTCGCGATAGGCGCGGCTTCTTCTCTGCTGCCACCAAAATAAATAGCGCCGGCAATCAGCAGACCCGCGCCGATTATTGCAAGGGGAATGGCGTATGGGCTTGTTTCTTTCTCTTCGTTCATTGGGTTTTAGTATACCCTGCCCCGTGGCAAAATGAAAAGGACGCCCCGCCCCGGGGCGTCCTTTTCAGCATATATGCGCGTTAGAGACCTAGATCTACACGAACCTCTCCTTCCGCTTCCACACCTCCATTGGTGTTTTCATTCTCGTCACCATCTCCATTGTCGGCCTCATCCTCATCTTCCTCCCTGTCTGCACCCTCTCCCACAGTAACCTGAATATTAAGCTTGGTCTGTGTCTGTGCCGTTAGCTTTGCTTGCTGGGCCAGCCGGTGCGCCTGTTGGAAAAGGACAAACGCCTCTCCAAAGCTTCCGGTGGAAAGTTCTGTCTCTCCTTCTGCTGTAAGACTGCGCGCCTCGCTCAGTTGTGCCCGAGCGTCTGCAGCCACCCCTGCGTCAAGCCGTTCCTCCATGCGGTCAATATACCGCTCCACTTCCGTTATCTTATTTTCCGTTGCGCGAAGACGTCCGCGTGACGCTGCTTCAACGTTCGCGCCAAGCTGCGACGTAATACGTGCTTCTGCGTCAGCTCTGACATTTGCAACGTGGTTAATGCGTGCGCGAACGCGCTCAAGAATACCGGCAACGTGTTCGCCGCGCTCCTCAAGCTGGGTGAGCACCCGTTCGTGCGTTTCAAGTCCCGCCTCAAAGTTTGAAGCGACCTCTGCCGCCGCCTCTATATTACCGCGGGCGCGGAGCCTCTCTATGTTGCGTTCAAACGCATTAGCCCGGGAGAGAAAACGCTCCTCAAGCTGGGCCGCAACGTCTGCATTAAGCTCTCCGGCAGCTGCAAGTTCTTCAGCCTCCTCCACGCGCTCCAGCGCGATAGAGGCATCTGCCTGCGCCTGGGTGCGGGCAGAAAGTGCCACGGCGTCTTCAAGTGTTTCATTAACGTTTACCTTAACGCCGTAGAGTGCGTCACCAGGTACCGCAGTTCCCGCGGTAAACGAGACGCCGGCACCTGCTGCAATAATGACTGCTATAATAAGTCCAATAGGCATAGTATTTCCTTACTTTTATTCCTTTACCTCCCGTAAGCTCCCGGGTGGACGCAGGCTGTAGGCCTGTCCGCACAGAAGCTTTTTGTGACTTTTGAGGATAAGAAGTTGCGTCTATCCTGTAGATGCTATGACGTACCGCAAGAGACACTCTTACGAAAGCAAGCGAGGATACACAGAAAAACATTTTCTGATGTATCCGAGTGCCGGTTTCGCAAGGATTACAGAGTAATCCGCCACGGTAAGAATATTCAGAGTTTTACGTCGTCGGGGCACTGGGAATCGAACCCAGTCTACACCCACCCGAAGGGTGCGTACCCACCTCCTCGGTGGGTCGCCGATGAGACGACTACCAGCATGTCGGGCTGGGGAGAATCGAACTCCCTCTACACGCACCCGAAGCGTGCGTACTACCGGTATACTACAGCCCGTCCTTGTACTTTTTGAGGGTCTCCGATATTTTTTCCTTCAACACCTCACGCCCATATCCACTTTTATAAAATTTCTCTTGGGCCATCGCTTCTGTCTTTGTCTCAAAGGCTTCATAATGAATAAGCTTAAATGGTGCGTTCTTCTTTGTATATTGGCCACCTCTTTTACTATTATGGTCTTTCAATCTCTGTTTAAGATTTGACGTACTTCCACTATAGAGACGCCCACTCTTTAAGCTGATCAAATTATATGTATACCACATAATTTTTGTGTACCTGCCTCTTCGGCAGGCCGCCGAGGAGGCGGCTACCGGTATACTATGCCCCGGATACTACTTAACGTAGTATTTTCCTTTAATATCTTTGTCTATCTCCTCTTTCTTCTCCTCCAGCTTCTCCCTTCCAGCCTCGGCAAGCTTTTTGAGTTCTACATCAGAGAGTTTGTCTAACTCCTTCATTCTAGATTCTAAATATTTCTTTGTGTTGCGCTCTGGGTCGTCTAGCACGTCTTCCAGCAAAGCGTTCAGAATAAGCCCCACCCGTGGTCCCGGCTTGATACCAAGCTCCTTCATCACGTCTTCCCCAGACACCTTCAACATCCCCACCGTAAGTGGGTCCTTCTGCACCTTCTCTATCATGTAGCGCAGATGCCGCAGACGGTACGGTTCCGCCTTGGGAACGCCCGAACCCTTGCGCTCGGCGCGGCGCACCTCCAGGAGCGCGTCCATGTTCTCTGGCCCCACTTTTTTCACCAGGCGGCGCACACTCCTTTCGGTAACCTCATCAACGTCGTAATAGAACATATGGTTGCGGGTAAGATTTTCCACCTGCTGCGTGAAATCTTTGGGATACTTCAAGCGCTGCAGGGCCTCCCGCGCCATTTTTGTTCCTACATATTCATGCGCGTGAAAGGACGCGTTCTCGCCCGTACCAACCTTTGTACGCGGCTTGCCTATGTCATGCAGCAAGGTGGCCATGCGCACCACTGTACCTGAACCAAACTTCACCGCGTATCCTAACGAGCGAACGTTGTGCTCAAAGACGGTGTAAATGTGGTGTAAATTTTGCTCCACATCTACACCTTCTTCAAGTTCTGGGAGAATATACTCAAGCAGGCCCAGCTCGTGCAGGTCCCGGATGCCCTGTTCGGCATTGTGTGACTCAATTATTTTTGTAAGCTCGTCCCGCATCCGCTCGGCTGATATTACCTTAAGCCCGCCCGCGTTCTTCTTCAGCGCTTTTTTTGTCTTTTCCTCAACACCAAAGCCCAGCTGCGCCGCAAAGCGCACCGCGCGTATAAGCCGCAACGCGTCTTCATTGAAACGCTCCTCAGGGCTGCCAACCGCCCGAATGAGCTTGTTTTTTAGGTCATCACTCCCATCAAAGGGATCTCGTATGTCTCCGCGCGCATCCATTGCCATGGCGTTGACAGTAAAGTCTCTGCGCGCAAGGTCATCTTCCAGTGTGTCTGTAAAGGAGACTGTGTCTGGGTGGCGCTTGTCTGAATACTGCGTCTCTAGCCGGTAAGGCGTCACCTCTACCACGCCGACGACCTCATCTGAGGTGTCGGCGCCCCGACCCTCTGGCGTCGGGGCCATCCAGTTGCGCACCTTCACACCTACGGTGCCAAAATCATTTTCGTAAAACGAATCTGGAAAGAGTTCTTGTATCTTCTCTGGCCGTGCGTTTGTGGTTATGTCCCAGTCGTTCACGTCACGCCCTAACAGCATGTCCCTTACGCACCCGCCAACAAGAAAAGCCTCAAAGCTTGCCGCTTCAAGGGTTTCAAGGATGTTTTTGACGCTTTGTGGAATAGAGTATGCCACTTTTTTAGTGTAGCACTTTTGTGGACGATGCAGGGCTCGAACCTGCGGCCTCTGCAATGTGACTGCAGCGCTCTGCCAGCTGAGCTAATCGTCCCTCACATGGACCGTCAAACACATAACACCGCCTGTCTTCTTATAGAAGTGTATTCAACAAGCCATGTGAGGGGCTAATCGTCCGGGTGTGGGCGGTACAGGATTCGAACCTGTGACCTCTTGCGTGTCGAGCAAGCGCTCTGCCAGCTGAGCTAACCGCCCCGGTTCGTACTACGTTTTTCTACGTGTCCACCCGGAAGGACTCGAACCTTCAACCGTTTGCTTAAGAGGCAACTGCTCTACCATTGAGCTACGGGTGGTCTGCTACGTAACATGCTACGTAACGTGTTACGTAGCACACAATAACTTACTCCGCTTCTTCTTCCATTTGGGCAAACACATATTTGCATCCTCGGGGCCCCACGGTGGCTGAGTGTATTGTTTTGGGAGGGGTGTTGAACCTCGCCCCCTGTTCAACTAGTGTTTCTTGGTTCCCAACCCGCATCGTAATACTCCCCTCAGTGACATAAAAGCTTACTTTATCATTGTGTTGATGGGGTGGGTATTCAGTTCCAGGGGAGTCCTCCCATTCATAGACAATAGGGAACCCTTCGTCTGCGAACTGTTTCTTCAATCCTTCAATGTCCATGGAGCGGAAGACGGGATTCGAACCCGCGACCTTCTCGTTGGCAACGAGACGCTCTGCCAGCTGAGCTACTTCCGCTTATGTGTGCACTTTACTACCATCTTGTGCCGCGGGACAGAATTGAACTGTCGACGCCTGCCTCTTCAGGGCAGCGCTCTACCACTGAGCTACCGCGGCAAGTGAGGAGAAAGAAAACCTTGCTTTTGTTTCTCCGAACGCCGCCGTGGGAAGAATTACGGAGTAATTCGCCACCGCGGCATGGTGGGCGTGCCAGGACTCGAACCTGGGACCTCGTCATTATCAGTGACGCGCTCTAACCACCTGAGCTACACGCCCGCAGTGAGGATGAAAGAAAGCGTGCTTTCATTTCATCCGAACAAGTAGTGTATTCCTTTACGGGATACACGCCCAAAATGCTTACCTATAGTAACTAAAAAACACGCCTAAGACAAGAATCTGCGTGCTTTTATTCCTAATCATTCTTTTGTAGTTTATGCCGGAGCATGGTTATAGCCATCCATGCTAGGCAGTCGCCCTTTCAGGTTCAGCGACCAACACCTCTACACCTTGTAAAAGTTGCGATCGACCTTCTAAGGATATTTCCCTAGTAAGGAGGTGATCCATCCACAGCTTCCGCTACGGATGCCTTGTTACGACTTCGTCCCTGTCACTGGCCCTACCTTAGCTCCACGCAATGTGAATCTTCGGGTATTGCCAGCTTCCTTGACGTGACGGGCGGTGAGTACAAGACTCGGGAACGTATTCACCGTGCCGTGGCTGATACACGATTACTAGCGATTCCAACTTCATGGAGTCGAGTTGCAGACTCCAATCCGAACTGGGACCAACTTTGATGAGATTAGCTCCACCTTGCGGTTTCGCGACCCATTGTATTGGCCATTGTAGCGCCTGTGTCGCCCTGGACATCAGAGGGCCATGCAGATTTGACGTCGTCCCCACCTTCCTCCCGGTTGCCCGGGCAGTCTCCCATGACACTTGTAACATAGGATAGGGGTTGCGCTCGTTACCCGACTTAACGGAACATCTCAAGACACGAGCTGACGACAACCATGCAGCACCTGTCTAACTGTCTTAATAGAAGGTCCTAGTTTCTTAGGACGGTCAGTTAGATGTCAAGCCCAGGTGAGGTTCCACGCTTATCGTCGAATTAAACCAGACGCTCCACCGCTTGTGCGAGTCCCCGTCTATTCCTTTGAGTTTTAGCCTTGCGGCCGTACTTCCCAGGCGGAACACTTAACGCGTTAGCTTCGCCACATGGAGGGTCGATACTCCACATGGCTAGTGTTCAGCGTTTACAGCGTGGACTACTGGGGTATCTAATCCCATTCGCTACCCACGCTTTCGTCCCTCAGCGTCAGGAATGCGCCAGCATGTTGCCTTCGCCTTTGGTGTTCCCCACAATATCAACGGATTTCACCCCTACACCGTGAGTTCCACATGCCTCTCACATCCTCTAGCGTGCACGTTTCGCAAGCATTTTCCCGGTTGAGCCGGGAGCTTTAACCTGCGACTATGCACACCGCCTACGGACCCTTTACGCCCAATAATTCCGGATAACGCTTGGAGCCTTCGTATTACCGCTGCTGCTGGCACGAAGTTAGCAGCTCCTTATTCCTGCTCTAACGTCAGAAATTCCTCAAGCAGAAAAGTGGTTTACACCCCGCAGGGCGTCATCCCACACGCGGCGTCGCTCGATCAGGGTTTCCCCCATTGTCGAATATTCTCGGCTGCTGCCTCCCGTAGGAGTCTGGACCGTGTCTCAGTTCCAGTGTTGGGGGCCGCGCTCTCACGCCCCCTACCCGTCATAGCCTTGGTGAGCCATTACCTCACCAACAAGCTGATAGGACGCAGGCTCCTCCCGAAGCGGAACCAAGTAAACTTGGCCCTTTACCCTTTGAATCGGGTCTATCGAGTATTATCCCCGGTTTCCCGGGATTATCCTCGTCTTCGGGGCAGATGCCTACGTGTTACTAACCCGTCTGCCGTGGGTCTAAACCCACTCGACTTGCATGCCTTATCCACGCCGCCAGCGTTCATCCTGAGCTAGGATCAAACTCTCAGTATGAATCCGGACACCTGTCACAGGTATCTGAGATACAAGGGACAGGTATTGCCCTCCTCTGCAGAGCAGAAGAGAGCGCATAAACTACAAAAGAATAATTAGGTTGTCCCGATTGACCCAAATGTGAACATTTGGTTTTCAATCGAGGATCCACGATTTTGCCTGCCGACTTTCGTCGGACAAAATCGGGATTGTCTATATTTAATTGTGAAAGTGCCCTGTTGAGGCAGAAAAAATACACCTCCGCGAGCGTCCTCCACCTGAGGCGGAAGCTGCTCGCGGAGATGTACATCCCGCGAAACTCTAGATGTACGTTCAGTTTACTGCGGTAGTTGTAAGGTTAGCCAATACTAACGTGTGACCATTATAACGCACCAAACTTAGGAGTCAACCCCTCACATGGTGCGTCTAAAGTGTTGTTTTTCTTCTTCTAACCATTAAGTAGTTCTAGAGGCCATGTGAGGGGTCAAGCTTTTTTCTCTGCTCCTTCCGCCACCTTTCAATCTCTGCGTGATTGCCGGATTTGAGGACCTCGGGAACGGTGTATTCCGTGCCATCTATCTCCACTTTGTCTGGCTTGGTGTACTGCGGAACACCCACACCAAGGCGCTTGGATTCTTCGCTCTCTTTTTTGCCAAGCACTCCCGGCACAAGCCGTGCCGTTGCCTCGGTCACCACAAGCGCGGGTATCTCCCCGCCAGAAAGGACGTAGTCCCCAATTGAGACAACCTCGTCCGCCACCGCGCCAGCCACGCGCTCGTCCACGCCTTCATACCTGCCGCATATCATAACGAGCTGCTGGTAATTGTTTTTATAGCGCTGCGCGTCCTCTTGCGTGAAGGTCTTCCCGGCAGGCGAAAAGAGAAGAACACGGCTGTTTGTTTTTTTAACGGCGGCCACCGCGCTCGCAATGACGTCCGCCTTCATCACCATACCAGGGCCGCCGCCGTAGGGTGTGTCATCCACCATACGGTGCTTGTCCGCTGCCCAGTCGCGCAGATCGTGTACGGTAATATCTATGGCACCCGCTTCCTGGGCACGCTTTAAGATAGTCTCGCTTGTGTACGAGCTTATAATGTGCGGAAAAATGCTAAGAATAGTGAATATCATATCTTTAGACAAAAACCCCCAGCGAACTGAGGGTTTTGGTTTTTCTAGATTCTAGCTTCTAACGTCTAGATTCTAATAATTGGCTTAGAGCTTAAGCTCGTCAACCACATCATCAACACTTTGCTGTGTTGGGCCTGTCTGAGACTCTTCTGCCCGTGCAGGTTGGTCGTCTCTGCGTGGTGCTGGACCACGGCCGCCCTCAGGTTCATTGATCTTGAGGTTCACCCGTGCGTTGTTTTTAGCACCTACTACGCGCAGAAGCGTGCGAATTGCACGTGCCGTTGCGCCGCTCTTGCCAATGACCACCCCCATGTCATCCTTGTGCACGTTGAGCGTGATGAGCACGCCCATCTCGTCCACGGTGCGTTCGGAAGACACGCTGTCTGGGTTGTCTACAATAGCTTTGACAACGTAGTCTACAAACTCCTGATCTACGTACTGTTCTGCCATATTCTTTTCTGCTAGAGCTGATTTCTGTTCCGTAGTCCGGACCGTCCACCAACTGCTATAGCACTAAGCCGACCTTTTTGTATCTAAACGTATCGTACCCCACTTACTTCGCTTCTTCAATCCCGGCGTCTTCTTTCGCTTTTTCTTCATCTTTGGCAGGCTCTTCATCCTTCTCTACAGGCTTCTCTTCACCTGCGTCCTCAGGGGTTGGTTCCTCTGCGGTCTGTGACTCTACAGACTTCTCTTCTTGCTCCGCGGGGGCGGCTGGGGCTTCTTCTTTCTTTTCAGGCGGCTCTTCTCCCCCTGCCTGTTGCTCTTGCGCCTTCTCTTCCGCCGGAGCGTCCGTCTGCTCCTTTACTTTGGGCTGCCACGCCTTCACCTTGGGTCCCTCAACAATACCCGCGTCAATCAGCATGTTGTGAACGGTGGGGGACGCTTGTGCGCCTTTGGAAAGCCAGTGTTTAACACGCTCCGTCTGGAACGTCTTCTCTTTTGTCACAGGATTATAAAAACCCAAAAGCTCCTTGGCCTTTCCTTTAGCCGCCCAGCTCTTTTCTTGCAGAACAACCCGGAACGAGGCCTGGTTCTTCTTTCCTACGCGTTGTAGTCTGATGACCAACATTGTTTTGTATAAAAATGCGCTCTTGAGCGCTTGAAAAGAATAACAGAGTAATTGTTCCCCGTCAACGGGCCGCCACAAAGACGGTCTCCAGAATATGGCTTTGTCTGAGCTCCGCACTTGTTCCTTCTGCCACAACCTTCCCTTTGTCCAGTACGTACCCCCGGTGCACCACATCCAAAAGCGACTTGATGTTGTGCTCCACCACAAAAATGGCCGTGCTATGCCGCTCGTTTATCTCCTTCACCTTCGCAAACACCTCTTTTACTATCTTGGGGGCAAGGCCTAGTGTTGGCTCGTCTAAGAGGAGGACCTGTGGGCGCGTCATAAGACCGCGGCCAATAGCAAGCATCTGCTGCTGCCCACCGGATAGTGTGCCCGACTTCTGCCGGCGCTTTTCGCGCAGAACGGGAAAGATGTCCATTATTTCTTCCACGCGTTCTTTTACCAGCTTTGTGTCCCGCACCACATACCCGCCAATTTCAAGGTTTTCCCGCACAGACAGGTTAGTGAATACGCGCCGTCCTTGCGGTACAAAGGCTATACCCCGCTCCACCATCTGGTGCGCAACGGGTTCTACCGCGCGGCATTCCTCGACGGCTACCTCGACGGCGCGGACGGCGCCGGCATATACCCCTCGACCGGGGCGGCGCACGGCCTCATCGCGCTCTTCGAGATCG